>NZ_JAUBVJ010000013.1:11968-58976 GCF_036702785.1 Microcoleus sp. AR_TQ3_B6
ATTGGGAATTGGGAATTGGGAATTGGGAATTGGGAATTGGGAATTGGGAATTGGGAATTGGGAATTGGGAATTGGGAATTGGGATGGGGAATTTTTTTTGAGACCTCAAGTCTTTAATCACTCATTTAATATTTTTTGTCACCTATTGAATTTAGATAAGCATTAAGCTTTGGTGGCAATTCATCAATTATTGGTTGAATTTTTTTTACTTGTTCATCTGCTAACAACTGTCTGGCATATGCCAATCTTAACCAACTGATCGTTTCATACAAAGAGCCTCTGGCAATTTTAACAAAACGCCGATTGTCTTGATGATTGTACCTGCCGCGTCCTTCTGCGATATTAGCACAAACACTATCGGCGGAGCGTACAATTTGCTTTCCCATAGTATCTTTGGTGAAATAATCCCAGTGTTTGACGATAAACCAAACCTCATTTGCTAGCTTTTCTGCTAACTTGTAAACATCTAAATCCTCAAAATCTGGTCTACTCATATCTACACCCCCAATTCCCAATTCCCAATTCCCCATTCCCAACTCCCAATTCCCCATCCCCAATTCCCAATTCCCTATTACCAATTCCCAATTCCCTATAAGATCTTTTCCAGGCCGTAAACGAGCGATCGCAATTCCAGGACTTTGCGTACAGAAAGCAAGACTCCGGGCATATAACAAGCTCGATCGCTCGTATCGTGTCGTAAAGTATAAACTTGACCGGCGCCGCCAAAAATTACCTCTTGGTGGGCAATTAAACCGGGTAAACGGATGCTGTGAATGCGAATCCCTTCATCGGCCGCACAACCCCGAGCTCCGGTTAATTTTTCGGTTTCTTCAACTTCAGGCAGATTGAAAGTTTTTCCCATTTCTGCTAACATTTGGGCAGTTTGAATCGCCGTGCCGCTGGGAGCGTCGGCTTTTTGATTGTGATGCAGCTCGATAATTTCTACGTGTTCAAAATACTGAGATGCCGTGACGGCGGCTTGTTGGAGCAACACCATACCGATCAAGAAATTGGGTATAATCAAACAGCCAATGCTCGCTTTATCAGCGAATTCAGCTAAGTTTTCAATTTGCTTGCTGCTCAATCCGGTAGTGCCGACTACTGGGCGAACCCCGTAAGCTATTGCCGATCGCACGTTTTCATAAACAGACGAAGGGTGCGTAAAATCTACCATCACTCCTAACTGCTTTTCCTGAGATGCTAATACCAGCATTCCTTGCAAGTCGTCAGTGATGGGAACTTCTAACGGGCCGCATCCGGCTAATTCCCCGGCATCGGCGTTGAGGCACTCAGGAGAGCGGTCTACAGCCCCAAATAAAGTCATGTCACTAGCATGGGCGATCGCCTTAATTACTTCGCGGCCCATTTTGCCTGCTGCACCGTTAACAATCACCGGAATCGGAAGTTGATTCGCCATAATCTCAAAAATATCCTGAAAGTTCGATCGACTAAATTTTAACGCTTGGGGGAATTTCGGGAAACAAGGAATGAAAGACAGGATTTGTCGGCAAATCTTGAGAAACCCGGTTCCCATCCCAGAAATACTTTGCCAAATCGAGTTATTAGCTTAAAGAAACTCGGTTGCAGCACAACTTCTGAAAAAATTACATTCAATCTCATATTAAGCTCAATTCTGTAAGAACAGACTTGTGCAAAGCTAACTTGCACCGACATATTTTTTCTGTGACTGCCAAATTCTCTCGCAATCTTCGATATGTAATGTCTGTCGCAACAGGCCTCAACCTGAGTTCTCAAAACCGAGGGGTCTGGATTTTGCCTGCCATGCTTGCGGGCGCGACTGTAACGCTGCTGAATATGGGAGTTCGGCACTTGGGAGGCCTGCAAAGCTGGGAATTGGGGAGTTTTGACTCGTTAGTGCGCTTGCAGCCCGATTCCGGCCCCGATCGGCGGCTGCTGGTAGTGGCAATTTCTGAGGCCGATATTCAAGCTTTGGGCAGATTTCCGGTTTCCGACAAGGCGATCGCTCAAACCTTGACAAAACTGCAAAAGTATCAGCCAAAAGTCATCGGTTTGGACTTGTACCGGGATTTGCCTCAACCACCGGGACGCCAAGAATTGCTGACTCAACTGAAAGCACCGAATGTGGTGGGGATCAACAAATTGAGCGATTCAGATAGTCCGGGAGTGCCTGCGCCTCCGGGGATACCGCCCGATCGAGTCGGTTTTAACGACTTGGTGCTCGATGGTGACGGCGTTGTGCGCCGCCATTTGCTTTCAGTCTCCCAAGCCGAGAAGAAGACTGCTTTCTCGTTTTCTGTACAAGTTGCTTTGCTGTATCTCAAAGACAGAGTGCAGCCGGAAAATAGCCGTATTAATCCCTACCAAATCAACTGGGGAAAGGCAAAATTTCTGCCTTTAAAGAATGACAGCGGCGGCTATGCAAATCTCGACGCCAGAGGCTACCAAATTATGCTGAAATACCGTTCTGCCAAGCAGGTGGCGCGACAAGTCAGTATCAGGCAGGTATTGAATGGGGAATTTGACCCAAGCTGGGTTAAGAACAAGATTGTGTTGATCGGGACGACGGCACCCAGTACCAGAGATTTGTTTTTGACGCCCTACAGCCCAGCCCAGAAGCAAAGTCCGAAGATGCCGGGGGTGCTGGTGCACGCGCAAATGCTGAGCCAAATATTGAGTGCGGTTATAAATGGGCGATCGCTGTTTTGGGTGTGGCCGGAATGGGCAGAAATTTTGTGGAACGGTGCTTGGGCGGTGATTGGCGGGATTGTGGCTTGGCGGATTCAGCACCCTGCGAGGGCGGGATTGGTTGGGGGTGTGGCGTTGATGGGTTTGTTGGGGATTACTTTTGCGATTTTTATTGAGGGTGGGTGGGTGCCGCTGGTGTCGCCGGCTTTGGGTTTGGTGGTGACTGGTGTGGGTGTCAGCGCTTACAGGAAGCTGTACGATGCTTTTCACGATTCTCTGACGGGTTTGCCCAACCGGGATTTGTTCGTGAATTTCCTGGGGCGGGCGATCGCCCGTATTAGGCGCCGCCCCAGCTATCGGTTTGCGGTGCTGTTTGTGGATTTAGACAGGTTTAAGGTGATTAATGATTCTTTGGGTCATTTGGCGGGGGACGAACTGCTGATTTCGGTGGTGCGGCGGTTGAGGGCAATTATTGGTCCTGCGGATACTCTGGCGCGGGTGGGGGGTGACCATTTTGCGATTTTGGTGAGGAATGTTGATGTTAGCCGTGCGGTGGATTTGGCCGATCGCATTCACCAAGCTTTAATTCTGCCTTTTGAGTTGGAGGGGCAGGAGGTGTTTGTGACGGCCAGCATCGGGATTGCGCTGGGGGGCGAACCCGCTGCTACTGTCAGGGAACAGCCGGAAAACTTACTGGGGGACGCCCACACGGCGATGAACCGGGCGAAGGCTTTGGGAACGCGAAGGTGTCAGGTGTTTAATTCTTCGATGCACGCTGTGGCGGTGGAGAGGTTGCAGGTGGAGACAGATTTGTGGCTGGCCCTCAAGCGTCGGGAGTTTGTGCTGCACTACCAGCCGTTTGTATCTTTGGCAAGCGGGAGGATTATTGGGTTTGAGGCTTTGGTACGCTGGCTGCACCCGGTGCGGGGTTTGATTGCGCCGATGAAGTTTATTCCGGTGGCTGAGGAAACGGGGGCAATTGTACAGTTGGGTGAGTGGGTTCTGGAGGAGGCTTGCCGGCAGTTGCGGCTGTGGGAGGGAATGTTTGATTTCGATCCACCTTTGATTATGAGTGTAAATTTGTCGGGGAAGCAGTTTGCTCAGCCGAATTTGGTCGATCGCCTGAAGGCGATTTTGGGAAAAACGGGTTTGAGTGCCGAGTGTTTGAAGTTGGAGATTACTGAGAGTGTGGTGATGGATGATGTGGAGTCGGCGATCGCGGTTTTGAAGCAGATGAAAGGGTTAAATGTTAGGTTGGGAATTGATGATTTTGGCACTGGTTATTCGTCGTTGAGTTATTTGAGTCGGTTTCCTACGGATACTTTGAAGGTTGATAAGTCGTTTGTGGGGCGAATGGAGGCCGACGAGGGGGAGAATGTGGCGATCGTGCGGACGATTGTGACGCTGGCTCACGCTTTGGGTATGGATGTGATTGCTGAGGGTGTGGAGACGGCGACACAATTAGCTATGTTGAGGTCGATCGGCTGCGAATACGGTCAGGGTTATTTTTTTGCTAAGCCCTTACCCAGCGAGGCTGCGACTGCTTTGATGGCTTCTGAGCCGCAGTGGTAGTTGTTAGTTATTGGTTATTGGTTATTGTAAGTTAGAGCTAAAATTGAAAGTCGATCGGGTTCCCAAAACAGCTCTTTAATCTGTTAGATGCTAAAATTAGTGTTATGTAAACAAACATGAAGCTGAAAGAACTTGTCAGCCATCTCGTTATCGATCCTCGAAAATTAACAGAGTATGCTCTTAATGTAGATAATCCAGTCGGTAGCGATAAAGCTGTAATATTTCAGCGTCGTTTAGGATTTAGCCAAGAAAACTATGAATTGCTGTTAGCACAGATTTCAGCTAAAACTCTTGATGCTGAAGCAGTTTTAGGACTAAATGACAAACACGGACAGCGCTATACTGTAGACTTGGAAATTGTGGGCGCACAGGGACAGCAGGGGATTGTCCGTACAGGTTGGATCGTAGAACCGGGTAGTAATGGGGCGAGACTGGTAACACTATTCGTTCGGAGGTAAGCACGATCGTGCCAGAATTATTTGATGTAGTCGAATTGTTAGTAACATTGCCTGAATCTAATTTGCACCAGGGTGTTAGAGGGGCAATTGTAGATTGTTATGATGATGGAAATTACGAGGTAGAATTTAGCGATCGCTCTGGCGAAACGATAGCTTTGTGTACTCTGTCTACCGAGCAGTTTTTAGTTGTTTGGAAGTCGAAAGAAAGGCGTTGGTTGTCTGTATCTGAGCTATTAGCTGCGATGGTTGGACGTTTGTCAGACGAACGTCAGATACAAGTTTTAGAGTTTGCGCGTTCTTTGTCTGAGAAATAGTCTGTTTTTGGCGGCGTTTTGAGAAGAATCAGACAAACTCTGTAGTTGGATTTCCAGGCTGCCGATCGACTGTTGTGCACCTATATGTCACAATAAACAAGCAATTATTATATTTTGAGTTATCCTGTGAGTCCTACTGCCGAAGTCAGCAATAACCTGAATGCGGGCGTTCTACCAACCGTTACCGCTACCCCCGCCCGCCGCGCTGTTTTTCCCTTCACTGCAATTGTTGGCCAGGAGGAGATGAAACTGGCGCTGCTGTTGAATGTCATCGATCCGAAAATTGGCGGGGTGATGATTATGGGCGATCGAGGTACTGGTAAATCTACCACAATCCGGGCCCTCACTGATTTGCTGCCGGAAATTGAGGTGGTGGCTGACGATCCTTTTAACAGTCATCCCACCGATCCGGATTTGATGAGTGACGAGGTGCGCGATCGCACTTTATCTCAAACTGAGGTTAAAATCGCCCGCAAGAAAGTCCAAATGGTAGATTTACCTTTGGGCGCGACCGAAGACCGAGTTTGCGGTACGATCGACATCGAGAAAGCTTTGTCAGAAGGTGTTAAAGCTTTTGAACCGGGGCTTTTAGCTAAAGCTAACCGCGGCATCCTGTACGTTGATGAAGTCAATTTGCTCGACGATCATTTAGTCGATGTTTTGCTCGACTCCGCCGCCAGCGGTTGGAATACTGTTGAAAGAGAAGGCATTTCGATCCGCCACCCGGCTAAGTTTATTTTAATCGGTTCCGGGAATCCAGAAGAAGGAGAATTGCGGCCGCAGTTGCTCGACAGATTCGGGATGCACGCAGAAATTCGGACTGTGAAAGATCCGAATTTAAGAGTGGAAATTGTCGAACAGCGATCGAGTTTTGACCAAAATCCGCCGGAGTTTCTCGCGAAATATCAGCAAGAACAAAATGATATGCAGCAGAAG
This sequence comes from Microcoleus sp. AR_TQ3_B6, assembly GCF_036702785.1. NCBI lineage: Bacteria > Bacillati > Cyanobacteriota > Cyanophyceae > Oscillatoriales > Microcoleaceae > Microcoleus > Microcoleus sp. AR_TQ3_B6. The sequence goes on from NZ_JAUBVJ010000013.1 coordinate 17,916, forward strand.
TTGGTGGAAGCTCAGGAAAGGTTGAAGTCGGTAACTATCGATCGAGATTTGCGAGTAAAAATCTCCCAAGTTTGCGCGGAATTGGACGTAGACGGGCTGCGGGGCGATTTGGTGACGAATCGCGCCGCCAAAGCTTTGACCGCCCTAGAAGGCCGCACAGAGGTCACAGTGAACGATATTCGCCGGGTGATGACTCTGTGTTTGCGGCACCGGTTGCGGAAAGACCCGCTAGAATCAATAGATTCGGGGTATAAAGTGACTAAAGTGTTCGATCGGGTATTCGGTCTAGAATCAACTGAGGAGTAATTGGTAATTGGTAATTGGTAAGGGGTAATTGGTGGTGATGAAGCATTCCCCAAATTTTCCTACCTTATTCCCATTCCCAATTACTAATTCTGGCAATGGAAAAACGAATTTTAGGATTAGATCCGGGCTTAGCAAATCTTGGCTACGGGGCAATTTCCTGTCAAATTGTCCCGGGCAAACAAGATAAAAACAGCGTTTCCATGATTGATTGCGGCGTCATACAAACAACGCCAAAACAGGAAATGGGACAGCGGTTGAAAACAATTTACGACGATTTGCACCAGGTAATTGAACAGATTAAACCCGATTTAGCAATTGCCGAAAAACTGTTCTTTTACAAGATGGGAAATACGATACTTGTAGCCCAAGCGCGGGGCGTTTTGACGCTAGTATTGGCGCAGTGTGGAGTGCCGCTGTTCGAGTTTACGCCGGCTCAAATTAAGCAAGCTTTGACGGGGCGCGGTAATGCGGATAAATCTGAAGTGCAAGAGGCGGTGGCGCGGGAGTTGGAGTTGGGTTACATTCCGAAACCAGACGATGCGGCGGATGCTTTGGCGGTGGCTTTGACTGGTTGGTACGATGATGATATTTGTCCGAAGAAAATACCGTTGGAAACAGGAAAAACTTGAGGCAATATCAAATCACCGGCAAATTAAGAACAAATCCGGGCAAGACATCTTCTCCCGATAAACTCACAGGAAATTGTACAATCTCTACTTCGCGAGAAGGGCGATATATTTCTACTTGTTCGTCTTGAGAATTAATTAGCCAACCCAAGCGCAAGCCGCTGTTTAGATACTCCTGCATTTTCTCCTGAAGCGGCAGGGGGTCTGGGCGCGAGGGCAATTCTATGACACAATCAGGACAGATTGGCGGAAATTTTTCTTGTTCTTCTGCTGTTAAAGCCGACCATCTTTCTAAGCTAACCCAAGCGGCATCAGGCGATCGATCGCCATTATTAGGCAATCGAAAAATTGTGGAAGAACTAAACACTCTCCCTAGCTGCGTTTGACGGTTCCACAAGCCCAACTCTATAATTAAATCGGCTTCTCGATTGCCGCTGACTCCGCCTACGGGTGACATAATAATCATTTCTCCTTTAGCTGTCCGTTCAAATTGCCAATCTCGATTCATCTGGCACAAACGGTAAAACTGTTCGTCTGTTAGTTCGACAGTATCTAGGTTTAAAGTAACGGTTGTCATTTTATTATCTCTCTTCTCTTCTCCTCTCTTCACTCCGCGTCGGCGGACTTCGTTTGACAAGAAGCGATGTCTATCGCGGATTTATCTAAAATCGCTAATCTATTTTAGCGCCATTTTTTGCCGATCGCACTCAACGGAGGATCTCGCTTCTTCTAATCTTCCTAAATTAAACACTACAACGGCCCGATTGTACCAGGCAACGCGATCATCTGGTTTGATTTCTAAGGCTTCGTCTAAAGATGCGATCGCCCCTTCAAAATTCCCTAAATTATACTGCTCATTTCCTCGCTTTTTCCAAGCCTCAGCCGATCGCTCGACATCCTCATCTCCCTCAACCGAAGATAGCGGAAACTTAACCAAAATCTCCCTACCAACATTCGCCGCGCACTCTCCCAATTCCCCCCCCGCAACTCTACCCAACAACTCCAACCTGCGCCCCAATTCCTGAAGCGATACCACCGCATCCGCAGACGCTGTACTCCCCTGCGCGCCCGCCAACAATCGAGCCTCAAACCTCCGCAACCATGCCGCCAAATCACCATTTTTAATGCGTGTTGCGAGTAAAAATTCCACAACATCCGCTCTTCCCCAGCCCTGATTCACCCCTTCGAGAAATTCCATGAACTTCGCCCCGTATTCCGCATCAGTGAAAGTTGGAGGAACCCCCCTCTGTTCCCCCTTGCTAAGGCGGGAAGAAAGATTTGATTCTTCTTGTTTCCTAACCTTACCAAGGGGGCGTAATGGTGGGTTAAAATGCTGTAGAGAAGTGCGAAACACCCGCTGAATTAATTGTTTGAGAAATCGCCATATTTTATCCAACATTGGTGAGATTTTGAGGCGGTTGGTTTTTTTGATTGTAGCAACAATTGCCGGGATTCGTCGTCAGTCGGATAGTCCGCCATAGGTTGAAAGGGCGATCGCGATTTGTCGTTAGTCCCATAGTCCGCCAGGGGTTGAAACCCCTGTCTCATAGCGAAAGTCCTCTGAAAGAGGACTAAAGAGGTACACAATGTTAATTAATGGTGACATTTTGAACATTGTTAATTATCCTTGAAATCCTTCTCATCAGTCCTCTTGAGAGGACTTCAGCTATGAGACGGGGGTTTCAACCCTCGTCGGACTTCGCAACATTGGAATCTAACATTTTGAACATGATTAATTAGCCTTTAAATCCTTCTCATCAGTCCTCTTGAGAGGACTTACGCTCTCTCGACGGGGGTTTCAACCCTCGTCGGACTCCGCTATAAGAGGGGGGTTTCAACCACATTGAACTATTGCACCCGCCATCAAATTCAAACAATCAATCCCAACCTCAAAAAAAATGCTATAATATCAACTTTAATTGCTAAACTTATCCCACCAGCAGAAAACACAGGAAAATAATATGGTGATTATTACCTCACAACAAATTGCCCAATTTCGCTCGCAATTAGCCGAATATCCCGAGGCCCTAAAAGCCCTAGACGCGATCGAAGATTGCGAAGGTAATATCGAAGATGCAGCGATATCTCTAGCAATTCAAGCCGGACAAGAACCCAATATATCAGAAAATTGGTTAGACGGATTGGCAAAAAGATCCCGCGTTGCTATCTGCAAATCTGAGGTTAAAGAAGAGTTAACAAACGGACAACTGAATGCTGCATTTAGAGATTTAGTTGCAGCAAAAACTTGCCCGGAGATTTTGGTGACTCCGGTAATTATTTATGTATTTAAAACAGGGGTGAATGAGTTTTGTGAACCTCTCGAATATAAACTGTAAAGGCCTCGATGCCTTTAAAAAGTACGTAAAGCGAAGCTATCCCGAAGGGTAGGGAATCGCCCCGATTTCTCAAAACATGATACAGCGAGGCGATCGCACTTTTTCTCTACCCCCGTGCACTACTCTACCCAGCAGGCATCAAATCCGGCGACAAACGCAAAGATTTTCCCAGCAAACGAGCAAGTTGCACTAAAAAATTAGCAGTATCTTCGTCACCTTCGCGGGCCATTGAAGCCGATATCTCGATTAGCATTTGCACAAATCCCGCATCAATTAAATCGGAACAGGAACTCAAAACCTCTGGTTCTTGACCGTTGGGACAGGTAAGCACTCGCTCGATTAATTTCAAATAAGCCTCTTGGCGTTCTGGATTCATTTGCGGAGGATCTGTACAGTAGATAATTTATTATTGCGTTTAAGTCATTCCTGTCAATCAGGCGATCGAATGCGCCAGCCCCCTCTTGACTCTAGAAACTCCATTCAGTCGGGAATAGACAGAAGCTTAAAGAAAAGCTTAAGTTTCTCAATGCTAGTTTAGTCTAGGTAAGGTTCTTATGGGCGCACCCTAGGATTGAAGGTAAGGTACGCCCACAAACACCCTAGGATTCAAGGGAATTAAGAATATACAAAATGAAAATAGGAATATTTTTAGGGAATCTCGGAAATCCCGCCATCTACTATCCCAAACTTGCCAAAATCACCGGCGGAGTCACAGCCAGTATTTTTCTGTGCCAATTATTGCAATGGCAAGCACAACATTCCTACTCCGGCGAATGGGTGAAGACTAACAGCACAGAAATAGAAAAAGCCACTGGTTTAAATCAGGAAGAACAAAAATTTGCGAGACAGCAACTCAAAGTGCGATCGCTCCTGAAAGAAAAATTAACAAATCCCAACACGGACACCCTAGAACTCTGGGCGGACATTGACGCTTTCGAGGAAAAAATTAATAACTTTTGGACACCAAATCCAGACAACCTTATAACACAGAAAAGCCGCGAAAATAACAATCACCCTGTAGAAATATTCCCCGAAACATCACCCCCAAATCATGCAGTTAAAATCGACAAATATTTTGGGCAACCCCGCCAGCAAATAGCCGTTGCTGTCACCCCGAATTACCGATTTAGCGGCCCTTGGAATTCCCAAGAAGAACTGCACAAGTTTCAGCGAGCCTTAGAAGAATATGCCAAAGAACGTAATTTATGGTTTGGCAATCCTTCGGGATGGGCATTTAAAGTTATTGACAGCATAACAAAAGGCTTAACCTCGACTTTTTGGGAGGAATTTATCGCCGGAATCCCCTTAGGAGAAAGTCAGAAAGTCAAGCGCGATTGGGAAATCGAGCCGGAAGTGCCTTATCCGGCCTTTGAAGAGGAGCGAATTCAGTATTACGTCCACAAAGGAGAACCGCTAGAAGCAGCAGTCTCTAAAGCCCGTGCTGATTTGAGAAACCCGGTTTTGGGCAAGGATTTGTGGGAGGGATTTTTGCGAAAGTGCGATCGTCTTGCTGATGATGCACTCAAAGCAAAACAGCAGGGCGTTAACACACCATATCTGCCCTCTTCCTTCAACGAAAAACCGCAAATCACCAAGGATAGCGTTATGCGGAAGTTAGGGGCGATCGCGCCGCAATTAGCCCTCAATCAATCCACATCTGACCAGATTCCAGCACTGCCGAAACCTGCTGAAACAGCATCGCCAACTCCCGCCGAAATTCCCAGTATTTCCTCTTTACAAAAAGCTTACAAAACTCCTCTCGGTCGAAGTATAGTTGAAAAACAAATAGCTGCAAACCCCGATTGGGGCTACGAAATAGTAGACGGTGAAATAGTCGAATCCATCCCTTTTTAGGAGGCGGATATGAAAGGAATTAGCGAGATTAATCCGCTGGGAGAAGAGCGACCAACTCCTTCTGAGCAAGAGAGAGAAAAACTGCGGCGGGAAAGGTTGCAGCGAGAAAGAGATGAAGCATATCAAATGTTAGTTGAACTCTGCTATTTGGGCGAATATGACATGGCCCAGCATTTGGCAAATCGACATTTTAATTGGGGTTATGAAATAGTTGATGGGATTGTTATGGAAAGGATAGATTAGGTTTGTTGTCACCCGACGATTGAAATCGCGTCTACTTTCATGGGCAGGCAAGATGCCCACTCCACAAGAAACTTGATATGTTGTGGAACAGGCATCTTGCCTGTTCCTAAGAATATAGGCCAGCTCTCCGGCCTACTCCACAAGAAACTTGATATGTTGTGGAACAGGCATCTTGCCTGTTCCTAAGAATGGTGTAAGTGGACTACCGCAATGTTTATGTTATAATTCTAACTTAGAATTATAACTAAAACTTGAATAACTATTAAAATATGACGACAACTATTAATGCCAAAAACCTAACGTTATCAGAAGTACACCGTCTGTTCGGCTTTGAAAAGCACTACACTAACTCATTTACCTCTCTGTTATCCCTTGAAGATCTAACAGAACACGAACAGCAGGAACTTATACAAATTAGGGATGACTTCGATGACTACATTTCAACGGATCGAGTTTCTGAAGGACTGGTAAAAGCTCTGACTACCTTTCCCTTAATGCGATTGGCTGGCTTCTACCGCCGCCCGATTAAAATTAGTTTAGAACAAGACATCGCCGAAATTAGCATTGAAGATGAAGATACAATTATTAAAGGACGGTTTGATATCTTGGCTGTCAACAGGATAAAACCTATCAGAAGCGATACATATTTTTGGGTTTTGGTGATTGAAAGTAAAAATTCTGGAATCAACGCATTGATGGGTTTATCCCAATTGCTAACCTATGCTTATCAAACTTTAAAATATCAAGACACAATCTGGGGTTTGACAACAAACGGAATGCACTATCAGTTCGTCAATATCCAGGGGGGCAATACTCCAACCTATCAGCTAATGCCTTTGCTAAACCTGATGGAGTCCGACTCTTCAATTTTGTTGCTGCAAGTGTTAAAAGCTATTTGCAAACTCTAAAAAAAGAGGCAGGGAAAATTCCCCGCCTCCAATCCGCAATGACTGTTAACCTAAAAGTTAGATTAGCTAGCCAATACTTTTTAGTAGCCTCTGGTGTTCGGCTTGTGCACGATGAAGCTCAGCACTTGGCACTGCTTCACGTTGTCAAAACCCATGACGCGGATGTAGCAACTAGGGTTTTCTTGACGGCAACTTTGAACTTCAGCCATGATTTCTTGGACGCTGCGAGCACCAAACAAAGGCAACTTCCACAAAGTCCAGTAGCGCATTTCAGCAGCAGAGGTTTCGTTGAATTCTACGCCGGGAATGTAGCCTTGATCCAAGATGTACTGGAGTTGCTTGGCAATTTGCGCGTCGGTCAGCGGGGGCAAATAGGACAGAGTTTCGTAACGACGCTCTTTAGGTAAAGTCTTCATTTTTTGTATCTCTAAGGTGTGTGTTCGATCGCACTTATCGATCGATTAACTCGACAAATTATCCAGATTCGGTTCAGAATCTATTGATGTTTCAGGATTACTGCTAGAAACAGACCAATTAAGTTGCGTAATTCGCTCTAAATGCTGGCGTCTGTGTTCCATATTCGCCTGTTGAATGCCAGTAGAAACCATTTCTGGCAAATATTCTGTCACATCGTGAGCCAGATACTCTCGCACAGTCATGATCCGAAATCCTAAATCTTGATTTTCCCTCAGCAACTCTTGAATGTAAGCTTCTCCATCTTGGATTTTGCTCTTCGTAGAAAAGTCGTTCAACCAGATTGCCAGAGGAGGATTGGTTTCGCTCAACTGAGCGACCACTATCCGCACGGATTGATAGGTTAGGTAACTTGCCAGCACCTTAGCGGTGTCTTTCGCAACTTGTTTGAGATCCATTTTTGACCCCAGCTCCCTCAAATTTTAGATTTTGGATTTTAGATGTTGGATGCAAACTTACAAGTAAATCTTCTTCAAAGATAAAGACTTCCCAGCAAGTTTGCGACCTCAAACCTAAAATCTCAAACCCAAAATCATCAAACGGTATCCATTGCCTCGAACTCAAACTTGATTTCTTTCCAGAGTTCGCAAGCAACAGCCAGTTCGGGGCTCCACTTACAAGCTTCGCGAATAATGTCTCCGCCTTCGCGCATCAAGTTGCGGCCTTCGTTACGAGCTTGGACGCAAGCTTCCAAAGCAACGCGGTTAGCAGTTGCACCAGGTGCGTTACCCCAAGGGTGGCCCAAGGTGCCGCCGCCGAACTGCAAGCAGGAGTCGTCGCCGAAGATTTCCACCAAAGCCGGCATGTGCCAGATGTGGATACCACCAGATGCCACCGGCATGACACCGGGCATGGAGGCCCAATCTTGGGTGAAGTAAATACCGCGGCTGCGGTCTTCTTCGATGTGGTCTTCGCGCATCAAGTCTACGAAGCCCATCGTGATGCCTTTTTCGCCTTCGAGTTTGCCCACAACTGTACCGGAGTGCAGGTGGTCGCCGCCGGACATCCGCAAGCACTTGGCAAGCACGCGGAAGTGGATACCGTGGTTTTTCTGACGGTCAATCACGGCGTGCATAGCGCGGTGAATGTGCAGCAAGATACCGTTGCGGCGGCACCATTTGGCCAAGGTGGTGTTAGCAGTGAAACCACCGGTCAGGTAGTCGTGCATGATGATGGGGGTTTTGATTTCCTTAGCGAACTCAGCCCGCTCCATCATTTCTTCGCAGGTGGGGGCAGTTACGTTGAGGTAGTGACCCTTGACTTCGCCGGTTTCTGCTTGGGCTTTTTCAATAGCTTCTTGAACGAACAGGAAGCGATCGCGCCAGCGCATGAACGGTTGCGAGTTGATGTTTTCGTCGTCTTTGGTGAAGTCCAAACCGCCGCGCAGAACTTCGTAAACGGCACGGCCGTAGTTCTTAGCAGACAGACCCAATTTGGGTTTAATTGTACAGCCCAGCAAAGGACGACCGTACTTGTTCAATTTGTCCCGCTCAACGGTAATACCGTGAGGAGGGCCTTGGAAGGTTTTCAGGTAAGCGATGGGAATCCGCAAGTCTTCCAACCGCAGAGCGCGCAAAGCTTTGAAACCGAACACGTTACCGACCAAAGAGGTCAGCAAGTTGGTGACGGAACCTTCTTCAAACAAATCCAAAGGATAGGCGATGAAGCAGATGTATTGGTTGTCTTCACCGGGAACTGGTTCGATGTCGTAGCAGCGACCTTTGTAGCGGTCGAGGTCGGTCAGGAGGTCAGTCCAAACAGTCGTCCAAGTACCTGTGGAAGATTCAGCAGCCACAGCAGCGCCTGCTTCTTCTGGGGGAACTCCCGGCTGCGGTGTTACCCGGAAAGCCGCCAAAACATCTGTATCTTTTGGGGTGTAGTCCGGTGTGTAATACGTTAGTTTATAGTCTTGAACTCCGGCTTTATACCCAGCCTTTGATTGAGTTTGGGTTTGCGCGTAAGCCATATCTCGCTTCCTAGTATTCGCTTAATTTTTTTGCCAGTTCGCAGGCTGTTAAAAATATATCAACAAACTGGCGCTCTCAAATTTTAATATTCTTTTTATCATCATAAGTATTGTTTATTTTGCTTTACATTACGAAAATATTTGTAACATATCTTATAAGATGTAAGCGACGAAGGATGCAGGAGGAAAGGCTGGGGATCGCAGAGCGGGGGCGGGAATTTCGCTCGCTCGAAATATATTGTAAAGCGAGCCGAACAGCGGATAGATAGGGTTTATGTAAAGAATTTAATACTTAAAAATCAGAATTGGTAAGGGGTAATGGGGCAGGGGGAATTAGTTAGAAATACCTAAAGTTGTGGTGGGGAGTTGAGATCGATCGCCCGATCGATCTCAACAGCCATTCATTATGTAACAATCTAAAATCCCAAATCTAAAATCCCGTAGGGGGGCGAGAAACCCGGTTTATAGGAAAAATTTAGGTTGAGTAACTAGAAATCTAATCAGAAACCGGGTTTCACCGGAAAGCAAGTGCGATCGCAAACTAATCCCGCCACTCTTCAATCCAAAATCCCAAATCTAAAATCTAAAATCGACTGACTCCAAGACCGCTAACTCAAAAATCGACAGCATACCACATAATATGGACAGGGCTTCTGCAGCAAGAGCAAGCTCGTTTCTCAAACCAAATCCGTCGTTGCAGCAATTTAACCTCGCCCAAAACCTGGTTTCTGCCTTAACTGCGCGTAAGTCTACTATGGATATCTAGCCCCATTTTTACTCTGGTTGTGCCTCACCCCCCTTCAAAAGCCGTTCACTGCATCAATCCAGATTGCCCAAGGCCCTACCCTCAGACTTGGGGCAACAATTTTTGTCATAGTTGCGGGGCTCCCCTGCGGCTAAAAAATCGCTACGTGCCTCTAGAAAGCCTCGGTTCCGGGGGTTTTGCAGCGATTTTCACAGTTTGGGACACAGAAACTGAAACCGAGCGCGTCCTGAAAGTGTTGCTCGAAACTGCCCCGAAAGCGCTGAAACTGTTCGAGCAAGAAGCTTGGGTTTTGGCACTTTTGCGGCACCCAGGCGTCCCTAGAGTCGAGCCTGAGGGTTATTTTCACGTCCAAACGCAAAATTTTGCAGGCGGCGAGGGAAATGCTGCGGCGAAGCGGCTGCCTTGTTTGGTAATGGAAAAGATTCACGGCAAAACTTTAGAAGAGGTTCTCGAGGAGCACCCTCAGGGATGTCCGCAGGAATGGGTGTTTAGTTGGCTGAGTCAAGCTGTGGAAATTTTAGAGGAGTTGCACAGGTGTCAGATTATTCACCGCGACATTAAACCCTCAAATTTGATGCTGCGAGACCCGGCATCGCCCCAAGTATTGCTCAGCAAGGGTTTGGGCGGACTGCAATTGGTGGCGATCGACTTTGGGGGAGTTAAACAGATGGGCGGTGTCGAATCCGTGGGGAAAGATTCTCGGAGTTCGACGCGGTTGATTTCGCCCGGGTACAGTCCGCCGGAACAAATTATGGGCGGCGGTGTGGTGCCGGCGACGGATTTTTATGCGCTGGGGCGGACTTGCATTCATTTGCTGACGGGTAAGTATCCGGCGGAAATTGAAGATCCGATGACGGGTGAGTTGCGGTGGCGCCACATTGTATCTGTGAGCCCGGCTTTGGCGAATTTGTTGGACGATATGGTGCGATCGAACGTGCAGCAGCGTCCGGCGACTGCTGCTGATGTTCGGGCGCGTTTGCAGGAGATTTATGCTAGGAGTAAGGGCAAAATAGCGATCGCCCCTGCAGGTCAAGCTGTTGTGGAATTCTGCCGGCAAGTAGTGGTGGTGGGAGCGCAAAAAACTGCAAGTTTGATGGTTTTGCTGTTCGGCGCGATCGCCCAAATCGTGGTAGCTTCTCTGGATACCGGTTGGGAAATGCTGCTGGGTGGCGTTGGTGGAAGCGCGGGGGCGATCGGCGGTTTGGTTTTGGGCTATGCTTCGCCTATCGGCCAGGAAGTTGCCCGTTTTCTGAATGAAGGTTTGCAGCAATTAATTCCTAACATGACTTTCGCTGTCGGACCCGAAGTGCTGCTGTTTGGGTTTGCGGGGTTCGGAACTGCGATCGGTTTGACGGATGCGGGGAGTTTTCGCCAGCAAAAACAGTATTGGCTGTCTGGATTTATGGGAGCTCAGGGCTATTTGTTGGCTGGTTTGTGTTGGATGGAAGCAACAGCTTCTAGTGGCGTGCAAGGGGTTATTTTGGGAGCTTTTGCGATCGCCTCTCTGACTGTGGGAATGGGTTTGCGCAGCCATCAATTAGTTCACGCTTTAGTCGTGGCTGTTTGTTCTACGGGAATGTTTCTGTTTCTGAATGCTTGGAACATTTTTCCGGGGAGTTTCTTGGGGATTTTCTCACTGTCTAACGCTAGCTTCGGCTGGCTGCAAGTTTGGGGTTCAATTGTGTTTTTTGGTTTGTTGGGAAGTGCGATCGGGCTTTGTTTGGGAGTCAGTCATTATTTGATTGTGCCTTTGTTGCGGTGGTTGGGATGGCGGTAGAAATTAACTAATTAAATATTACTCGTCAAGCCTTCAATCGCTGTAGGGAAACGGCACTGCCGTGTCCTCTATCTTTGCTGTAGGGAAACGGCACTGCCGTGTCCTCTATCTTTGCTATGTAATTCACTTACCTAAAAAATGCTGTAAACATTTCTCCTCAAATTCATATCTCCCTAAATCTCCCTTAAAAAAACCCACTTTAATTAATCTTCCCCCTTGTGTTTTGGGCGGCTAGGGAGGATATCATGGGCAAGAAAACTATTGTGGCGCGGGCAATCCTAGCCCGCCCAAAAATCTACAATTTAGATGGTAGACAGCTTATATAGAAATCCTAAATGATTCAGATAAATTTGTAGGGGTAGTGCCCCCGTGCCTACCCCCTATCTATCGGGCAACCACGGGGGGATTGCCCCTACAATAATTATGCAAATGATTTAGGATTGCTATAATCATGAAGAACATTAAATAATAGCCTCAGAGTGCCATGTCCAAAATATTACTAGAATCCTTTCGGACAGCCTATGCAAATATGGAGTTATCGCCGCTGATAACTCCGAAAGAAGTCGAGAACTTCCGAGTAGAATACGGGACAGAAGTGCTTGAAGAATTAGAGCAATTAGTCGAAGATGACCCTTCCGGTAGCGGTAAAATTATTTTTACGGGACATCGCGGCTGCGGTAAGTCTACACTGTTGGCTGAGTTTTGCCGCCAGATGGACGATCGCTATTTTACAGTCTTTTTCTCGATTTCCGACTCGATCGAAATGTCGGATGTTAATCATATAACTATTTTGTTTGCGATCGCAGTTCAGTTGATGGATGCAGCAGAAAAACAGAAAATCCCTATCAAAAAATCAATTAAAGAATCATTTTATAACTGGTTTGCCACTAAAACTAAAACAACAATTGACGAATTGGGCGCCAGCGGATCGGTGGGGTTTGACCTGTTTAAGATGATTCAAGGCAAGTTAAAAGCTGATGCGACGATTCGCGAAGAAATCAAACAAGAGTTTATTCGCAAAGTTTCGGATTTGGTTGCAAGAATTAACGAGATTGCTGCCGTAGTTAGACAAGCCGCGAACAAAGACGTAATTGTAGTGATCGATGACTTGGATAAATTGGATTTAGGTGTAGTTCGCCAACTTTATCAAGAACATATTAAAGCGCTTTTTTTGCCAAGTTTTAGGATGATTTTAACAACTCCTATTTCGGCGATGCGAGAGGTATCTTTAGCCGCTACCGTGGAAACGGAAACTAACAATCAAGTCGTGTTTATGCCAGTCACTAAGCTGTTCAAACGCGGGGAAAGCCGGAAGGCTGATGCTGTTGCAATGGCGGAACCGGCGGCGAGATTGAAAGAGATTTTAGCTAAACGCTTGGGAAGCGAATTGATCGAACCGGAAACACTCGATCGCGTTGTCGCCTACAGCGGTGGAGTATTGCGAGAATTGATTAGAATTGCTAACGAATGCTGCCGCATTTGTTTGCGGTTGGTGCGACGGAATCCAGAAGCTGCGATTAAAATTAATGCTGAGGTGTTTGAGGAAGCGATTAATAAATTGCGGATCGATTTTGATACCCGTTTAGGAACAACTGATTATGAGATGTTGATGGCAACTTACAGAGATTTTAAACCTGCTGACCCGAAAGCACAAGGGTTTTTGGACTTGCTGCATGGGTTGTATGTTTTGGAATATCGCAATGCTGTTTTGTGGTACGACATTCACCCGATCGTGCTAGAATTGTTAAAGCAGCGTGATGATTTTCCGCGTGAATAATTTATTTTATACTCAACAATGAAACTCGGCGGAAAAAACCGCTAGCTAATAAATTTGTTATTGTATAATTTTCGTTCTCGTAGGGGCGGGTTTAACCAGCCATCTCTGTGGAAAACGAACAATCTCGTAAACCCGCCCCATGCTGTAACGATGTGACTATATGTCGAATCTCAACAGTCAAAACCAAGATAATTATGAAAATTTACTCGTGTCAATTGAAGCGGGTAAAGATATTCTCAACTTGCTAATCGCAGTTTGCGATGATAGCGACTGTCGCGATCGCCTGATTGCGGATTATGAAGCAGAACTCGAACCGGATATCCGCCGCTATCGCGTAGAATTGGCGAAGGGTGAACCGAGTTTGCGATCGGCGATCGCCAATTTAGTGGAACAAGAAGCATATTTGCAGCAGCGGGGAAAAGCCGTTATCACCGTGACGGGTGTGGAGAAACTGCGGTTTTTTAAACAATTTGGCGAAAGTCGATCGGAACAAGAGGTGTTTTTTGGCTATTTGCAATGGACGCGGGAAGCAATGCGGGAGTTTCCGTTTTCGATTGTGTTGTGGGTGACGCGACAAATTGAAATTCTGATTAGCAATGAATCTCCTGATTTTTGGGGTTGGCGCAAAGGTGTGTTTCGCTTTGATACGAAAAAAACTGCGGCTGTTCCCAAAATTGAATTTGAACCGTTTCGATCCCTGGTTGCAGAGGACGATCGCGAACCGCCGAGTTTGATTCCGTTGGAAGATTTGCAGGATTTAATCGCGCGAACCGAACAGAAAAAAGGACTCCAAGACCCCAGTTTGGCAAGTCTTTATGCGAGTATGGGGAAGATTTATTACAGAAGGATCGAGTCTGGAGAGTGCGAAAATTTTCAGCAAGAGTATGAATTGGCGATCGAGTATTTTCAAAAGGCGATCGCCCTTCAACAAGAGTTAGATGTGGAAGCGGCATTATCAAGTAGTTTAAATTACCTTGCCGGACTTTATCGTGACCAAGGAAGGTACTCGGAAGCGGAACCGCTGTTTTTGCAAGCATTAGAAATACATAGGCGATCGCTTCCTGAAGACCATCCCGATTTAGCTATTAACCTCAACAATTTAGCCCAACTTTATGAATTCCAAGGAAGGTACTCGGAAGCGGAACCGCTGTTTTTGCAAGCATTAGAAATACACAGGCGATCGCTTCCTGAAGACCATCCCAGTTTAGCTAATCGTCTCAACAATTTAGCCGGGCTTTATGAATCCCAAGGAAGGTACTCGGAAGCGGAACCGCTGTATTTGCAAGCATTGGAAATAGGTAGGCGATCGCTTCCTGAAGACCATCCCAGTTTAGCTAATCGTCTCAACAATTTAGCCGGACTTTATGAATCCCAAGGAAGGTACTCAGAAGCGGAACCGCTATTTTTGCAAGCTGTGGAAATAGGTAGGCGATCGCTTCCTGAAGACCATCCCAGTTTAGGTACTCACCTCAACAATTTAGCCGAACTTTATCGTGACCAAGGAAGGTACTCGGAAGCGGAACCGCTGTATTTGCAAGCATTGGAAATAGGTAGGCGATCGCTTCCTGAAGACCATCCCAGTTTAGCTACTCACCTCAACAATTTAGCCGAACTTTATCGTGACCAAGGAAGGTACTCGGAAGCGGAACCGCTGTTTTTGCAAGCTGTGGAAATAGGTAGGCGATCGCTTCCTGAAGACCATCCCGGTTTAGCTACTCACCTCAACAATTTAGCCGGACTTTATCAATCCCAAGGAAGGTACTCGGAAGCGCAACCGCTGTTTTTGCAAGCTGTGGAAATAGGTAGGCGATCGCTTCCTGAAGACCATCCCAGTTTAGCTACTCGTCTCAACAATTTAGCCCTACTTTATCAATCCCAAGGAAGGTACTCGGAAGCGGAACCGCTGTATTTGCAAGCTGTGGAAATAGGCAGGCGGTCGCTTCCTGAAGACCATCCCAGTTTAGCTACTTACCTCAACAATTTAGCTGGACTTTATCAATCCCAAGGAAGGTACTCGGAAGCGGAACCGCTGTTTTTGCAAGCATTAGAAATACACAGGCGATCGCTTTCTGAAGACCATCCCGATTTAGCTATTCACCTCCACAATTTAGCCCTACTTTATCAATCCCAAGGAAGGTACTCGGAAGCGGAACTGCTGTATTTGCAAGCTGTGGAAATTTTTCGCAGCAAGTTGCCCGCAAACCACCCCGACATTCAGGTTGTGTGGAAAAATTATGTTGGGCTGTGGTGGGAAGGAATAAGTAAAGGACATTTGACATTTGAGCAATTGCAAAAACATCCTTTCGGGGAACAGTTATTAGCAGAACTTCAGGAATAAATAAAAATATCCCTCTCAGTTACAAATAAGGAATTAATGCCAAATCACTATGCTAGTCAAGTCGCTGTCAATTAAACCCCTCTCAAGATTTAACTTCCAGGCTCTGCCTGGGAATCAATGTCCAGAGCCTCTGCCTCGCCTGCGAAAATGGAGGCTCTTCCTCCGGATCTGCGTTACCAGGCTCTGCCTGGTAACGAGTAGAATCATTTAGGATTGCTATATGCTAGTCAAGTCGCTGTCAATTAAATCCCTCTCAAGATTTTTAATGGTTTGTTCTCTGGCGATCGCCCTTATACTCGGTGGGCCCAATCTAGCCAAAGCCGAATCGCGCGAGGAAACCGTCGATCGATTAACAGATTTCTTGTTCTACAAGGTTAATCCCGAACTCAACAATCGCAAACTGCAAGCGGGCGATCGCGACTATATCCTGGAATGGCAGAGAATACGCGCAGCAATAGATCCGCGAGTTAAGCCCGCCCAAGAAGTTTGCAACAGTCCCGGTCCAGGAGATATAGGATGGGAATTCACAGCAATTAACGGCGAGACATACGAGCAAACCTACGATCGCCTGGCAGATATAATTTTTTATAGCCGTCATCCTCAAAGGGCCCGACAGCCAATTAGTAGAGGTGATAAAGCCCGCAGCAATGAATGGTTAGCAATTAGACGCGAAATGTATATTTCTAATTGTGGACTATAAAACTAAATTTCACTTCAAATTCATTTACTTTATAGCTCGTTATGCTCATTAAATCACTGTCAGTGAAGTCAGTCTCGAAGTTCTCAGCGGTGTGTGTTCTAGCTTTGGCGCTGGCTATTGCCGGCACTAATCTAGCCAGTGCTGGCTCGCGCGATTTAGAATCACGAACTCAAGCCGTCGATCGGTTTACTGATTGGTTTTTTTATAAAGTGAATCCTCAATTAGGAGGTCGCAAATTGCGATCGAGCGATTCTTATTACATCCGCGAATGGAATGCTATTCGCAGTACAGTCGAGCGAGAAATGATTGCTACACCAGGAGATTGTGTCGGTGATGCTTTCTGGGACTTCGATTCTCGTTATCACGGGCGATCGCTCGATCGGATTGCAGATACAATTTGGGATATCCGCGATCCGTCGGGTGACAAAACTCGTGCAGATGTTTCTAAACAAGAATGGCAGAAGCTTCGTGACTCAATAATTAGAGAGCATTTTTGCTATTAATTTGCAACCTTTTTTAGCAAAGATTTAGCAATAAATAAAAAAAAACCTCTCAGTTACAAAGATTGTTAAAATATAGAATATACACCCTAAAATGGATTGAATTTCGTCAAAAAGCAACGGAAACATTCTCTAGCAAAACAAAAGGATAAAAACATGGGCAGAGTCACCGCCACAATAACAGTCACCAACGAAGTAGACAAGATGCTATCAGAAAGAGGGTTCATCCCCGCAGAGCAAATACGCTGTATCACCATCGATAACGTCTTAGTCGATACAGGCGCAACTCGACTCTGCTTACCAGCAGATATTATCGCTCAGTTAGGTTTAACTCTAGTTGGTGAAATCCAAGGAAATACAGCAATAGGATCTAGACAATTTCGTCTGTTCAAAAATGTTGGTCTTACCGTAGCTGGACGAGAAGGCAGGTATGATTGTGTAGAAATTCCTGCAGGAGAAGAACCTTTACTCGGCTTAATTCCCCTCGAAGATTTGGGTTTAGAACCCGATTTGAAAAATCAGCGGTTGATTGTTTTGCCAGCAGAGGGAAGCCAAAGTTATATTCGGGTGTAAAATTCCTAGGGTTTTTGCCATAAATACACTGCCCATTGTCTTTTAGCATGAGGGGGGCGGGTTTACTATATACTTAGTTTTAAACATAGATGGTTGGTAAAACGCTCCCCTACATTGCGCAAATTGTACAGCGCAAATTATACAAGGAGGAATCAACCGGATTTGATATCATAAGTAATATCCAGAAATAATATTATATTTTTGTACTAAAATGTCAGTCACTACTCATCAATTAAGACAGTGGAAACAACAACGGCGACGAATTGTCGCGCTGACAGCTTATGATTATGCGATCGCCCAACTACTCGACCAAGCAGGCACAGACATCATCCTAGTCGGCGATTCCTTCGCCATGACAGTCTTAGGCTACGAAACAACCCTGCCGCTAACCCTCGATGAAATGCTGCACCACGCTAAAGCAGTGCGCCGCGGAGTTAAACAAGGATTAATTGTCGTCGATTTGCCGTTTTTGACTTACCAAGAAAGTCCCCAGCAAGCCCTGCACTCTGCCGGGAGAGTTTTGAAAGAAACCGGCGCTCAAGCTGTAAAATTGGAAGGTGGATATCCAGCAATGGCCGCCACAGTTTCGCAGCTAACATCCGCCGGAATTCCCGTGATGGGCCACGTCGGCTTAACTCCGCAGTCGGTACACCAACTCGGCTACAAAAAACAAGGAAAAACAGCCGAATCAGCCGATCGCATCATAGCAGAGTCGATCGCCCTTCAAGAAGCAGGTGCCTTTGCGATCGTCTTAGAACACATTCCCGCAGACTTAGCCGCCCAAATTACCCAAAAATTAACTATTCCCACCATTGGTATCGGCGCCGGCCCGCACTGCGACGGTCAAGTTTTAGTTACTTCCGATTTGTTAGGACTTTCTGAAAAACAGCCGCCTTTTGCGAAAGCTTACGCCAATTTGCGAGACACAATTACCCAAGCTGTAAAAGATTATTCCCTCGAAGTTAGAGAAGGCAACTTTCCCGAATAGGTTCTTAGTGAGGACTGGAGTCCTTAAAAATCAGGAAAAAAGTCCTCACTACCAACCTAACTTACACTTTCGGCTGACCCTCTTCTTCTTTATCCTTCTCCTTCTCGACAGCTTCATCATCAGATTGACTGATGCCATCCTTAAAACTACGCAAGGTTTTCCCCAAGGCATTTCCTAACTCAGGAATCTTCTTGGGGCCGAAAATTAAAATAGCGACTACCGCAACAATGCCCATTTCGGGCAATCCCAGACCAAACATACAAAATCTCCTGTAAAACTTGCTCGATCGGCAAGTCGATCTGCTGATATCCTTAAAAGTATCTACCTTTTTTCCTGCATCGTGCAACAGTAGAATCAAGTTTTATTAAGCTATCGGCCGCTAAATAGGAATGTTAGAAATATCCCAGCCTTCTCTGCGCGACCAACAGCACCATCTCATCCGCGATTTAGCCGATCGGATGGAAGCAGTATGGCATCGCTATCTCAACCTCGAACCCTACCACCTGCCCGCTGAGTTGGGATACGTAGAAGGGCGCTTGGAAGGAGAAAAACTGATCATTGAAAACCGCTGCTATCAAACGCCCCAGTTCCGCAAAATACATCTCGAACTCGCTAAAGTCGGGCCGGTGCTGGATATCCTGCACTGCGTGATGTTTCCCAGACCGAATTATGCCTTGCCGATGTTCGGTACGGATATAGTAGCAGGCAAAGGCCAAGTTAGCGCCGCGATCGCAGACCTTTCTCCCCTCAATCCCGATCGAACTTTGTCGGAAACCTACCGAACCCAACTCGAAATTTTGCAGATAGACCAATTTTCTTGTCCCCGCCAAATTCCCGAATGGGGGGATATTTTCTCAGAATTTTGTCTGTTTGTGCGGCCAGAGTCTCTCGAAGAAGAAAGCCGGTTTGTCGATATTGTTCAATCCTACGTTGAAATTCACTGTCAACAGGCAGTCGCTTGCCAACCAGTCTCAGCCGCAGAAGGCTCGAAAATTCTAGACGCTCAAATTTACTACTGCACCCAGCAGCAGCAAAACGACAAAACCCGCCGCGTACTCGAAAAAGCTTTCGGTCAAGATTGGGCCGAACATTACATGACCGAGGTGCTTTTTGATTTCCCTAAATAGCTTAAATGTGTTTACAATACTTCACAGTGGGTGGGAAAAACTTAACCAGGAAATCACCTACTTTATAAATCATGGGAAAGGACTCACGGGTCAAGGATAAATCATTTTTAAAACCCCCAGGGCGAGGAGTCATCGGTTTAGCGATCGCCGCTACTGTTGTTACCACAGGAGTAGGTTTTTGGCAAGTATCTCAACTTAAAAAAGCCGAAGAGTTAAAGGCAGCGGCTGCAAGGGCTGCTGCAACTCCCGCCCCCACCCGCACCAGCGTTACCGCTTTGGGTAGGTTGACTCCAGAGGGAGAAGTTATCAAATTGTCAGCCGCTTCGGCGTCGGAAGGAGGAAGAATTGAACAGTTGCAGGTGGAAGAGGGCGATAGAGTCAGTAAAGGACAAATCATAGCAGTTCTCGATACGCGCGATCGGCTCCAAGCAATCGTCCAACAAGCCGACAAAGAAGTCAAAGTCAAACAAGCAGAATTAGCGAAAATTCAAGCAGGCGCAAAAACAGGCGTTGTCGGCGCAGGGAAAGCAGAAGTTGCCAAGTTTGAAGCACAAGTGCAAAGGGAAACCGAAGGCGAAGCAGCCAATGTCGCCCGCTTAAAAGCTCAACTGCGAAGAGAAACCGAAGCCGAACAAGCTAACGTCGCCAAATTCGAGGCCGCACTCCGAAGAGAAACCGAAGCCGAACAAGCTAATCTTGCCAAATTGGAGGCACAACTCAAAAGACAAACAGAGGTGCAGCAATCCCAATTGGCTAGGCTAAAAGCTCAATTGCGCGGCGAAATTGTCTCTCAAAACGCTACAGTCAATCGGCTAAAAGCCGAATTGAAAAACGCCGAAGCCGAGGAACGACGCAATAAAGAACTCTTAGAAACAGGCGCAATTTCTGCCTCCGCCTACGACACCAAACGCTTAGTAGTAGATACAGCTCGCCAGAGAGTCAAAGAAGCGCAAGCTATCTTAAATAAAACCGTACAAACTTTACAACAGCAGATAGTCGAAACTCAAGCCACATTCAAACAAACAGTAGAAACCGGCAAGCAGGAAATCAATCAATCGCGAGCCAATCTCAAACGCAAGTTAGAAACAGGCAGGCAGGAAATTAACCAAGCTAGAGCCACCTTAAATCAAAAGATAGAAACCGGTAGACAAGAAATCAATCAAGCCGAAGCACTACTCAAACAAAAAGCAGAAACCGGCCAAGAACAAATCAATCAAGCCAAAGCAAATCTCGACCAAATTGCCGAAGTCCGTCCCGAAGACGTGCAAGCCGCCAAAGCCGCCGTCGAAAGTGCGATCGCCACAAAACAAAAAGCTCAAGTAGACTTAAACTTAAGCTACGTCAAAGCACCCGTATCCGGCTACATCCTCAAAGTTCACACCCGACAAGGAGAAGGCATCAACACTCAAGACGGCATCGTAGAACTAGGCCGCACCGACCAAATGTATGCCGTAGCAGAAGTTTACGAAACCGACATCGCAAAAGTGCGAAACGGCCAGCGCGCTACCGTCACCAGCCCCGTATTTGCAGGCACTTTGCAAGGAACAGTCGCTCGCATCGGCAAACAAATCGGCAAAAAAGATGTCCTCAATACAGACCCCGCAGCCGACACCGATGCTAGAGTTGTCGAAGTAAGAATTCGCCTCGATCCGGAATCGAGCAAGAAAGTTGCAGCCCTAACAAACTTGCAGGTTGAAGTCAAAATAAATATCTAAATTTTACGTAGACAGGACTTACGCAGGGGGACTCCTGAAACCAAAATTTTTACCGAGATTAAGGGTTTGAATCAAATATAAGGGCAAACAACCCGGTTTCTCAACACCCCTGCTTAAGTCCTAAAATTATTTAAACCCAAATCCCACATCTAAAATCTCAAATCTCAAATCGACTGTTATGGCAAAAATACCGCTAGCTTGGGCACAGTTAACGCGCGAAAAAATGCGATTAGTAATCGCGCTAGCCGGCATTGGATTTGCCGACTTGCTAATGTTTATGCAGTTCGGATTTAGAGACGCGCTATTTGAAAGCTCCATCAGCTTTCACTCGAAGTTAAAAGGGGAGATTTTTATCATCAACACCCAGTCTACGGCTTTAATAGCCATGAAAAGTTTTCCCCAGCGGCGCTTGTATCAAGCCTTGAGTTTTAACGGCGTTACAGCAATTAGTCCGGTATATTTAGGCTTTGGATTGTGGCAAAACCCCGATCCAAGCCGCCGCAATACCCGCCAATTGATGGTCATCGGTTTTGACCCAACTCATCCGATTTTGGATATACCGGAGGTCCAAAATAATTTGCACAAAATCAAAATTTCGGATGTGGTTTTATTTGACCAAGCTTCTCGCACGGAGTTTGGGCCTGTAGTGGAATATTTCAAGCAGGGAAAACCTGTTGAAACTGAAGTTGACAACCGCCGCGTTAGGGTAGAGGGGCTATTTACTTTAGGCGCATCTTTCGGTGCCGACGGCAATCTTGTTACTAGCGATTTGAACTTTCTGCGGATTTTTGCGACGCGGAGGACAAGAGGTTTAATTGATATAGGTGTTGTTAAGTTGGAGCCGGGAACGGATGTTAAGGCAGTTGTTGATAAAATGAGGGCAACTTTGCCGAAAGATGTGAAAATTTTTTCTAAAAAAGAGTTTGCAGATTTTGAAAAAAAATATTGGCAGGAAAGTACCTCAATCGGATTTATTTTCACTCTCGGCGCGTCAATGGGATTTATCGTCGGGATAGTGATTGTTTATCAAATTCTTTATACTGATGTTACCGATCACTTGCCGGAATACGCTACGCTCAAGGCGATGGGATATAAGGACATTTATTTTCTGGGTTTGGTGTTTCAAGAGGCTTTGATTCTGGCAATTCTTGGTTATTTGCCGGGGTTGGGGGTTTCTGTGGTGCTGTACAATTTAGGGAGAAGTGCTACGAGTTTGCCGATGTATATGACTTTGACAAAAGTTGTAACTGTTTTTGTAATGACAGTGATCATGTGTTCTGTGTCGGGGGCGATCGCAGTTAGGAAGTTGCAGGCCGCTGATCCGGCGGATATTTTTTAACAAACGAAGTCACGACACCGATTTTGACCAAGAATTTCAAAGGTGGTACAAGCCCCGGATTTATCCGTGGAATCAATCCAAAATCGATTTTCGAAAATCCTCAAGCCCCCACATTTATCCGTGGGGTCAATCTAAAATCTAAAATCTAAAATCTAAAATCGATTGACAGGGATATACGGATTGAAGAAGGAGGAATTATGAAATAAAAAACAACAAATAACACATAACAAATAACTAATAACCATGAATACTTTACCAGTTGTCTCGATTAAAAATCTCAATCATTCTTTCGGCGAAGGTCAACTTCGCAAACAGACATTATTTGACATCAACCTCGAAATTTATCCGGGCGAAATCGTGTTGATGACTGGGCCTTCTGGGTCTGGTAAAACAACATTATTAACCTTGATTGGAGCTTTGCGATCGGTCCAAGAAGGTAGTCTTAAAATTCTCGACCAAGAATTGCGGGGAACGGGAAAAAATAAATTAGTTCAAGTGCGCCGCGACATCGGCTATATTTTCCAAGGTCACAATTTGCTCAAATGCTTGACAGCTAGGCAAAACGTCCAAATGTCTTTAGAACTGCACAGCCATCTTTCTCGCCAAGAAACTAATGATAAAATAGAGGGAATGCTGGAAGCTGTGGGGTTGGGAGAAAGAATAGATTATTACCCGGACAGCCTTTCAGGGGGACAGAAACAAAGAGTTGCGATCGCCCGGGCGTTAGTCAGCCAGCCGAAATTAGTATTAGCAGACGAACCCACCGCAGCACTAGACAGTAAATCAGGTAGAGATGTGGTAGAAATTATGCGAGGTTTGGCCAAAGAACAGCAGAGCACTATTTTGCTTGTCACCCACGACAACCGCATTTTAGACATAGCCGATCGCATTATTCACATGGAAGACGGCTACCTCGCACAAGATACATCAACAGTGGCTGCCACAGGCGTTCTTTCGGGAAAATAAAATTAATCCACCTCAACTTATTTCCGAGAACCGGGACGCTTTCCTCCTACCTTAGCAGGACTTTTTGTCCCACCTTTGGCTGGACTTTTAGAACTACTTTTGCCGCTTTTCGGGCTTTTCGCTACTGCCAACTGGCCCTCAGCCTCATTTGCAGGTCTGCCGGTAGGCGTTCTCGTAGTCCTAAAGGTAACATTCACCCCTTCATTCGACTGTTCCAGCACCAACATCGGCGTCGGCTTTGCTTTTTGATCCCACTCAATATGAACGATCCGACCTTGAATTGTCGGCTGCCAACTGTCGTGGTCGTCTGAAGGACTCAGATAAGTTTCCAAACAGTCAATAATTTGATTAATTGTCGCCGATGTTGCCTGAGTCGGCAGTTTCATCAGCTTAATTTGAATCCGAAACAGCACTCGTTTTTCTATTTTTACTGCGGGATCGCCAGTTTCGTATTCGATATCAAACATCGAATCCACTTGCCTGCCGCTGCCGGCATTCCCGTTTTTATCTCCCACTGCGCCCTGAGTCGGACGCAGGGCAATACTAATTTTTTCTTTGACTTTTACCTTGATCTGGTTCACAATGGCAAAGTGAAAGACTTCTTCCGCCATCCGCATTCTCAGGTAGTCTAAATTAAAGTCTCGCGAGTGGATAAGGTCGGGATTCTTTTCCATCTTTGATATGGTTTCCAGAGCCATTTTGTATTTTTTCTGGAGTTCTCGAGTTCTAAACTCCTCAAATTTAAGCTTTTTGCTCAAATCGCCGAGTTTTAGCTTGGTAAACAGCGCTAAACCGAGAAGCAATAACAACAGTAATCCCGACGCTCCCATGAAGAGTTGGTCTGAGGACGGATTTCCGGGTTTAGCCTGTTTAGGTTTGGGAGAGGCTACTGCCAACCTTGGTTCTACAAGGATTATTTGGGTTGACATGGGCTTTTAAAGGGTAAAATTTGACGCTATATTTATAACAGGAGTCCAGAGTAGAGCTGGTAGTGCAACTGGATCAACCAACATTGACATTATTCCACCATCATCTTGGTACAAATGGATTTCTGCCACTGGAGTACGCACCCTCTAATTGATACTTTATCTTTAAGTGCAAGCAGGTTCCCGAAATATCGGAAAATCCCGCGCTGGCATTGGCAAAAAGAAATCGTGAATTCTCTGTAATATATTATACCAATACTGCTAAAAAAAAATGTTTGTTCGGCGGTCTCCGTTTCTAGCAAAATAAAAAGAAATACACATAAATTAATATTAACTCTGGGAGCGATCGGCGGAAAACATCAAGCACAACAGCAGATCGCCCGGACGATCGATGGGCGGACCTTGGGAGGGTGCTAATTGCTACTGTTCCATTGCGGACGCCGTGCAAGCCCACGGGGTAGCTGGCGGTGAAAATCGAGCTCTGTTTGCGATCGAACAACGTCTCCTTAGCTAAGATTACAGCTAATACCACCCATATTCGATCGTGACTTACGAACCCCTACACCACAAATATCGCCCTCAGACATTTGCCGAATTAGTCGGTCAAGAGGCGATCGCCCAAACCCTCACCAGCGCCATCCTACAAGAGCGCATAGCACCAGCATATCTATTCACCGGCCCCAGAGGCACCGGTAAAACCTCTAGTGCCAGAATTTTCGCCAAATCCCTCAACTGTATTTCTACAGTTGCCCCCACCCCGACACCGTGCGGCAAATGCAACGTTTGCCAAGAAATTGCCCGAGGTTCGACACTAGATGTCATCGAAATTGACGCCGCCAGCAACACCGGAGTAGATAACATTCGGGATTTGATCGAACGAGCTCAATTTTCCCCAGTACAGTGCCGCTATAAAGTATATGTAATAGACGAAGTTCATATGCTCAGTACCCAGGCCTTTAATGCCTTATTAAAAACATTAGAAGAACCGCCCGATAAGGTTGTATTTGTCCTAGCCACAACCGACCCACAAAGAGTGTTACCAACCATTATATCTAGATGTCAAAAATTTGATTTTCGCCGCATCCCCCTCGAGTCAATGATTGCTCATTTGCAAAAAATTGCCAAATTAGAAAATATCAACATTGCTAGCGATGCAGTACAAATGATTGCTCAAATCGCCCAAGGAGGTCTGCGAGATGCCGAAAGTTTGCTCGACCAACTGAGCTTATTTCCCGGGCAAGTAACAGTCGAGAAAGTTTGGGATTTAGTCGGTGCCGTCCCCGAAAATGACTTAATGGATTTGTTGCAAGCTATTAAAAATGATAATCCTACAGCATTAATAGACATGACCCGTCACCTCATGGATCGCGGTCGGGAACCGCTAATCGTGCTGCAAAGTCTTGCGAGCTTTTACCGAGATTTGCTAATAGCCAAAGCGGCACCCGAACGGTCAAATTTAGTAGCTTTAACCGATGCAACTTGGGGCAAACTTTGCAATTTTGCCCGCGAGTGGGATGCCGAGTTAATTTTGGCAGGTCAGAAACACTTGCAAACCCACGAAGTGCAAATTAAAAATACCACTCAGCCGCGTTTGTGGCTGGAAGTAACGCTGTTGGGATTGTTGCCCTCAGCAATTAGAACTCAGCCACAACCAACAGCCGAACCAGCTAAAAATATTACTTCATCACAAATTCACCCCCCCCAACCCCCCCAAGCTTCGAGGGGGAGCCAGACATCTCATATTGAACAATCTTCAGTTCCCAATTCGCAAAATCCTCCGCCTCAGCCGCCACCTATTGCTAATCGAACAGAAAGCACACCTCCTCCACAAATTCCCGCACCTGTACCAACTGCAGAAACGAATCAAACAAATTATTCACCCACTAATTCAGCCGATGAAATCGATTTAAATCGAGTGTGGGAACAGGTACTTGACCGCGTGCGACCGCATAGCACTCAATCGCTGCTTCGCCAACATGGACAGCTAGTAATTTTTAGCAATGATACTGCTTATGTTAAGATTAAGTCGCAAAAGTTGCTCGATATGGTTAAAGGCAAAGTAGCTAATATTGAAGAAGCTTTTTTGCAAGTTTTTCACCGTCGAGTAATAGTAAAATTGGGATTGACAAATCCCGCTGAAACTAATAGTTCCCGGGCCAAGGATTTGCCAACTTCTAACGGACGTGTTGGCGAAAATCCCAGCAATTCTCATCCTGCAGATAATGCGGATCAACAGGTGCAGAACTCGGCGGGTTCTGAGATTACAGATGATTTTTTGGGGAATGGTGGACAAGAACAAAAACACCCGCCAGCGGCTGAAAATACCGCCCTTAATGTGCCCCTAATTTCCGAATCGCGATCGCCGACCAACGGCTCTACAGACACTCAGAATGACTCTAAAGATCGGGCTGTAGCGGTGCGTGATGACGCGCGAAATGTTGCAAATTCAGCTAGGCAATTGGCTGATATGTTTGACGGGGAAGTAGTCGATTTGTCGGATGACTTGGAGATTTGGGAGTCGGAAACTTTTAGATTGGAATCTGAGGAAAATTTTCCTGAGTTGTCTTCTGATTCAGATGAAGATGATTCCATAGTCTGCGGGTTCTGAGATTCCTGATGATTTTTTGGGAAAGGATGGACAAGAGCAAAAAGACTCTTCAGAGGCTGAAAATACCGCCGCTAATGTGCCCCTAAATTCCGAATCGCGATCGCCGACCAACGGCTCTACAGACTCTCAGAATGACTTTAAAGATCGGGCTGTAGCGGTGCGTGATGACGCGCGAAATGTCGTAAATTCGGCTAGGCAATTGGCTGATATGTTTGAGGAAGTAGTCGATTTGTCGAATGACTTAGAGATTTGGGAGTCGAAAACTTTTAGATTGGAATCTCAACCGGATTCTTCCGAGTTATCTCCTGAGTTAGGTGAGCATGATTTCATAGATTGGTAAATCTATGCTTGCGGGAGCGAAATGTGCAAAATTTCGCCTCCCGCACAAAATCCAGCGCGGGTGTAAACTCGGAATTCCTCCTCGTGTCCCGCCATCAAAAACGCCACCGCCACACCCGCGTCGAAAGCTTCTCGGACCAGCCGGGCCGTCAAAGCCCCTGCTATGCCCCGCCGGCGAAAAGGGACGCGCACGCCGATACCGGCGATTTCAGTCGTCTGATTTGCCGGCACAGTAAACATTCCGGCCCCCACAGGTTCGCCCGTTGCTGCTAGGCGAGCGAGTACGGCGATGCCACCTGCAGCCAGAGTTTTCCGAAGAGTGTCAACGTCTTCAGGGCTTGGTGCAGCCTCTGTGAAAGCCTCGTGTTGCACCGCGGCTGTACCGAGGATCTCGGCATCGGACACTGGCACAATGAGTTCGATGTCCGGGGGGAGGGGAAGAAATTTCTCGGAACCAGGAGTGCAAGTCATCAGCGGCAAGCATCCCTCAACGGTGAAACCGGCGGATATCAGCGTTTCTTCGACAGCAGGGGCTAGTTTCGCGACATACTCCAAACGCGGCTTTCGCCCGCGCACAGAGTACGCAGCGATTAGGGCGTTGACATCGGTGAGGGAGGGTGCGGCGCCGTCGTCGGGAATTGCATAGTTGAGATAAGGGTTGGCGCTGTGCCGACTGAAGGTAGCGAGGAACGGCCCGATCCGCTCGGTGTCACGCTGCTGGCTTGCGGCAAAGCGCAGGTATGATTGAATGCGAGATTGCATGAGTGGCTGTGCTGAAAACCTTGCTTTTAAGCTGACTCTGGTTTTGGCAGCGAAGACGGAAGTACCAACAGCTCGGCGGTCGATCGCTTCTCGACCATTTCCTTAGTAATCGTACACCGGGCAACATCCTTGCGCGACGGCAACTCGTACATCACATCCAACATCAATTCTTCGACAATTCCCCGCAGCGCCCTCGCTCCAGTTTTGCGGCGGTATGCTTCCTGGGCGATCGCCCGAATCGCATCCGGCTTAAAGTCCAACTGCACATTATCCATCTTCAGCAGCTTTTGATACTGCTTCACCAAAGCATTCCGCGGCTCAGTCAAAATCGCCATCAGCGTTTCCTCATCCAGCGGCTCTAACACCGCCGCCACCGGCACCCGCCCAATAAACTCAGGAATCATCCCAAACTTCACCAAATCATCCGGTTCCAGTTGCTTGAGTACATCAGCAGCCCGCTTTTCCTTCGGCACAGCTTCTCCGGGCTGAATAAAACCCATTGACTTTTTACCCGTTCTTTGCTCTATCACTTTCTCTAGACCGACAAAAGCGCCGCCGCAAATAAACATGATATTGCTGGTATCAATTTGGATGCAGTCTTGATAGGGATGCTTGCGGCCGCCTTGGGGAGGTACATTGGCGATCGTCCCCTCGAGCATTTTCAACAGCGCCTGCTGCACGCCTTCCCCAGACACATCCCGGGTAATCGAAGGATTTTCGCTCTTGCGGGCTATTTTGTCAATTTCATCAATATAAATAATTCCGCGCTGCGCCTCTTCCACGTCCATATCTGCCACTTGCAGCAGCCGCAGCAAAATATTTTCCACATCTTCCCCGACATAGCCCGCTTCCGTCAGCGTCGTCGCGTCAGCCACCGCAAACGGCACGTCTAGCATATCCGCCAAAGTCTGAGCCAGCAGAGTTTTTCCGCAGCCCGTCGGCCCGATTAACAAAATATTTGATTTTTGCAGTTCTACTTCTTCCGGCGGGTGCTTACCGCTATTTTTTGCATGGATAAAGCTGAGGCGCTTGTAGTGGTTGTAAACTGCCACCGAGAGCACCTTTTTCGCCTCATCTTGCCCGATGGCGTTTTCGTCGAGGTAATTTTTAATTTCCCTCGGCTTCGGAATTTGGCTCATCGACATACTTTTGCCCGAGGTAGCGCGGCGCTTTTGCGTCGTTTCCTGCTTCGGAGCCACCGCCGCTGGGGGCACTGCACTCGAATCAAACAACTCCTCATCTAAAATTTCATTGCACAAGTCAACGCATTCGTCGCAGATATACACCCCTGGGCCTGCGATCAACTTGCGCACTTGCTCTTGAGACTTGCCACAAAACGAACATTTTAGATGGGAGTCGTACTTAGACATAACAGCCTCTTAATTCAGTGCAGTGACATTCTCTCCCGCCGCCGGAAGGTTTTCCCTTTCGATAACTCGATCGACCAAACCGTAATTTTTGGCTTCCTCGGCTGACATAAAAAAGTCGCGCTCTGTATCAGCCTCTAATTTGTCGATCGGTTGACCTGTGTGGTGCGCTAGCAGTTCATTCAGCTTACGCTTATGATAAAGGATTTCCTTGGCTTGAATCTCAATATCAACTGCTTGACCTTGAGCGCCTCCGAGTGGCTGGTGAATCATAATCCGGGAACTCGGAAGAGACATCCGCTTACCGTGGGCTCCTGCTGTCAGCAGAAATGCGCCCATACTCGCTGCCAAACCGTAACAAATCGTCACCACATCCGGGCGGATTTGCTGCATTGTGTCATAAATTGCCATGCCGGCCGTCACCGAGCCGCCGGGGGAATTTATGTACATTTGGACATCTTTTTCTGGGTCTTCGGCATCTAGATACAATAGCTGAGCCACTATCGAGTCAGCAACTTCGTCGGTTACGGGAGTTCCTAAAAACACAATTCGCTCCCGCAGCAAGCGCGAGTAAATGTCAAAAGCCCGCTCGCCCATCCCCGACTGTTCTAGTACCATCGGCACTACATTGCTGGGGCGGTCGCTGACATCAAAATCGTTATAGCTTGTAATTAGGTAATTGGAAGATTGAGATACAACCATAAGACACCAGTCAAGGATTCTAGACAATTTACTGCTGCTGATGAAAGCTTTAAATTAAGCCGCCAGCTTTTTACTATTATGCCTCGGATGAACGGATATCGGGGGAATGCGGAGTTTTGAGTGTGTGAGATTGCTTTCTGTGTTCGGCTTGGGCGCGGGCCTAACTCGCTCCGATCGCGGGGTGAATGAGTTAAAATACTCACTTGTCAATCATCACTGCTTCAAGTGTCCACTAGAAGCTTGTAGTAAGGATGGTGTGCGCGGTGCGCACCTGGAGCTTGCAGTTAAGGATCGGGTGCGCCGTTAAAATCACGGTTGATTTCATGCCCCCAATTAGGACATTTCAACACATTAAGTTCTATTCTTCGCCTAGGACTTCCACTTCGACGCTCGTGGCTGCTTCTGCTGAATCTTCAGCGTCTGATTCTTCTGATTCTGCTGCTGCGGGATTCAGAGAGCCTTCAGGTACGAGTTCGATTGTCCCTTTTTCTTCCAACCATTTCAGGGTTTTTTGTTTTAGCAAGTCTTCCCTAACAAATTCCTGCAACCTTTGGGGGTCAAAATCTCCTTTGGGAAACTGCTTTCTGACTTTTGCTACTTCTGCTGCTACTTCTGCATCTTCCACAGATAAGGATTCCAGCTTAGCTACTTCTGCCAGAGCTAGAGTCTGCTTGAGCCGAGCTACTGCTTCCGGGCGCGAGCGTTCCCGCATCGGGCCCATATTTTCTTCGGTAAACAGTTGGTTGATATCTATGCCGTAATTTTTCAATTGGACGGCTTGTTGATTCAGCAAATAATCGATTTCGCGATCGAGCATTGTTTCGGGAATTTCCACTTCTATTAGCTGCTCGAGGGCTGCTGATATAGCTTTTTCCTTATTAGCTGATGTCTTGTTTTCTTGCTCTGCTTTAAACCTAGTTTCCAGGGATGCCCGGAGTTCTGCTAAAGTTTCAAACTCGCTGACTTCTTGGGCGAAGTCGTCGTCCAACTCCGGCAATTCTTTTTCCTTAAGTTCTTTGAGGGTAATCGTAAATACTGCCGGTTTTCCTGCTAATTCTTCACTGCTGTACTCCGGCGGAAACTGCACGGAAACTTCTCTAGTTTCTCCCGGATTCATTCCGATCATGCCTTGGATAAAGCCCGGTACAAACTGATTTTCGGACAATTCTACTTGAAAGTCTTCTGCTTGACCGCCGGGAATTTCTGCGGGAGTTTCGCCTTCGGGTGCTTCCGCAAATCTACCGGAGAAATCAACCAAAGCCGTGTCTCCCAACTGAGCCGACCGGCCTTCTACGGGGATTAAAGTAGCTTTGTCCGATCGATATTTTGCCAGTACCTCATCTACCTGAGCTTCATCATACTTAGCTTCTTCTGCTTGAAGCTGCAAACCTGTGTACTGACCCAATTTCACTTCGGGTTGTACGTCAACCTTAGCCGAAAAAATCAGAGGCTGTTCTGGATCGAATTTAGCTAGTAATTCTTCAAACTCGCTGCGCAATTCAAAACTGCCAATTGCCGGAATTTTTTCTTGTTCGAGGGCTTTTTGCAGCGAATCATTAATCAAATTTTCCAAAGCCGTCGCCTTCAATCGAGTCTGGCCCAGGCGCTGCAGCAAAACTTGGCGGGGAACTTTGCCTTTGCGGAACCCAGGAATATTGACCTCGCGAGCGAATTGTTTAATTACTTGCTCGTAAGCTTGTTTTGATTTTTCTGATGGAATTTCGATTTCCAGACCTATTTGGCTGGCTGGAAGTTTTTCCTGGGTTACTTTCATCGGCTTTTTTGATATTTAACAATAGTAATAAAATACATACAAATCTGACTTTGCCTGCATTTTAATTTTGTACGCTTTGACTCGTAACGGCACAACTACAAAACCTTTACCGGATGAGACAGTAAGTCATTGCCGGCTACTTTTTTGGCTTTTGCCAAATAGTTTTGGTTTGAGGATACTAGCTTTTGCTGCTAGGAATGTGGAGGTTAAGTCCACTAATTGCCGATGCACCATAGCACATATCGCCCTGTAATGTCAATCTTGTCGGCCGGAGCGACCAGTTAAAGTCAATGGATGCGCCTGCTAAAATACAGATATCTCCCATGCACCAAAGCGGATGCATTTTAGCAGGCGTTCCTCTTCGAGGGCAACGCTTACGGCAAAAGATGCTAAACTGGCATTGGGTACGATCGCAGGGGTCCACCGGGAAGTTCGATCGCCCGTTTCGGTTAACTGCACCACGGTCATCGTCTCATGCTCCTGATGTCGCATAACATTAATTAAGTTTGATATTGAGAATTGCAGTTATTTAAATTTTTGATTTCGATCGTTGAAACTATAATTTGTGGAGGAAACTAATTTGTCTCAATCCTATCGAGTTGCCATTTTAGGAGCCACCGGCGCAGTCGGGGGCGAGTTGCTAGAACTCTTGCACAGCAGGAGTTTTCCGATTTCTAACTTGAAGCTTCTGGCTTCGGAGCGTTCAGCAGGAACTAGCTTGCCTTTCGGCGGCGAGATGCTGCCAGTCTCCGCAGTGTCGGGGCGATCGTTTGATAATGTAGATCTGGTACTCGCCTCTGCTGGCGGCTCTACTTCTAAATTGTGGGCTCCGCAAGCGGTGGCAGCCGGAGCAGTGGTGATTGACAATTCTAGCGCTTTCCGCATGGATGCGACCGTACCGCTAGTGGTTCCAGAAGTCAATCCCCAAGCGGCGGCAGCTCACCGAGGTATAATTGCTAATCCCAACTGCACGACGATTTTGATGGCAGTTGCCGTTTGGCCACTTCACAAAGTTAAGCCGGTACAGCGCATAGTTGTAGCGACTTACCAGTCAGCCAGCGGGGCCGGGGCGAGGGCAATGGAGGAAATGAAAGCTCAAGCAAGAGCAATTTTGCAGGGGGAAACGCCCAAAACAGATATATTTCCCTACCCCTTAGCATTTAATTTGTTTCCGCACAACACCCCGATTAACGATTTAGGGTATTGTGAAGAAGAGATGAAAATGGTAAACGAAACTCGGAAGATATTTGGTACGAACGAGATTAAAATTACGGCAACTTGCGTGCGGGTTCCCGTACTTCGCGCTCATTCGGAAGCGATTAATCTAGAGTTTGCAGAGCCTTTTAGCGCGCTCGAGGCTCGGGAAATCTTAAAGCAGGCAAGCGGGGTTAAGCTGGTAGAAGACTGGCAAGCTAATTATTTCCCGATGCCTGCCGACGCCAGCGGTAAGGATGAGGTGTTAGTCGGCAGGATTCGCCAAGATATTTCTCACCCCTGCGGGTTGGAGATGTGGCTGTCTGGCGATCAAATCCGCAAAGGGGCTGCTTTAAATGCGGTGCAGATAGCTGAGTTGCTGGTCGAAAAAGATTTGTTGCGCACCCCAGTGGCTGCGGCTTCTAATTAGGGGTAACCCTCGCAACTTGAAAATTGAAATTGGGGATTTTAGATAAACCTTTCATCTGAAATCAAAAATTTAAAATCAAAAATCAACAGTCTAAAATCGGAGAAAGTGTGGTAAAGTTTGGACGGGTTCTGACTGCAATGATTACGCCGTTTAAGGAAGACGGCAGCGTTAACTATGCGGTAGCAGAACAATTGGCAGTTCATTTAGCCGATCGCGGTACAGATAGCTTGGTAGTGTGCGGCACAACGGGCGAGTCTCCCACTATGACCTGGGATGAAGAGTACGAATTATTTCAGGTGGTACAAAAGGCGGTGGCCGGTAAGGCGTTGGTAATCGCAGGAGCCGGATCGAATTCTACACTAGAAGCAGTAGTAGCTACCCAAAAAGCAGCTAAACTAGGGTTAGACGGCTGTTTGCAGGTGGTTCCTTATTACAATAAGCCGCCGCAAGAAGGTTTGTACAATCATTTTCGGGCGATCGCGCAATCTGCTCCTGAATTGCCTATAATGTTATATAACATCCCCGGTCGCACTGGTCAGAATATGTTGCCGGAGACGGTCGCTCGATTGGCAGAAATTCCCAACATTGTGGCCGTAAAAGAAGCAAGTGGCAACTTGGATCAAGCAAGTCAAATTCGGTGCTTGACATCCCCTGAATTTGCCATCTATTCTGGAGATGATTCCCTAACTTTGCCCTTGTTGGCAGTAGGAGGATCTGGTGTAGTTAGCGTAGCCAGCCATCTGGTAGGAGAGCAACTGCAACAGATGATCGAAGCTTTCGAGGTCGGTCAAGTTCAAGTCGCTACCCAGATTCACTTGCAACTTTTTGACCTGTTTAAAGCTCTTTTTCTCACCACAAATCCCATTCTCGTCAAGACAGCTCTCAAACTTCAAGGCTGGGATGTAGGCTCTACCCGCCCGCCACTGTGCGATCCGCCCGTTGAGGTGACTCAAAAGTTAAAGGACGTACTGAGCAAGCTAGCCACAGTATCAGCTATCTAGACAGGCGAGAACGAGTTTTCAGACAACTGAATATTGGTTGTGATAAGTCATTAGTGGTTAATCATTAGTCATTAGTAATTAACTGTTAGTAATTAGCTAACAGTCAAAAAATAAAGACTGAGGATTAAAGACTGAAGGCAAAAGACAACTGACTGTAGGGGATAGTAAAACCCCCGGGGGAGTTTTCCATAAATATTTGGAAAATAATCGCCCTAGCAACGAACAAAAGACGAAAGACGAAAGACAACAGACAAGTAACAAAAATAACTAACAAAGGATACGCATGATCGCAAAAAATACAACTCCATCTGCTCTCAAAATTATTCCTCTCGGCGGATTGCACGAAATCGGTAAAAATACTTGTGTGTTCGAGTACGGTGATGAAATAATTCTTTTAGATGCAGGTTTAGCTTTCCCGACAGATGGAATGCACGGGGTAAATATTGTTCTCCCAGACATGACTTACCTGCGGGAAAATAGCCACAAAATTAAAGGCATGATCGTGACACACGGTCATGAAGACCACATAGGCGGCATCCCTTATCACCTCAAACAATTTGAAATTCCGGTCATATACGGCCCGCGTTTGG
This sequence comes from Microcoleus sp. AR_TQ3_B6, assembly GCF_036702785.1. NCBI lineage: Bacteria > Bacillati > Cyanobacteriota > Cyanophyceae > Oscillatoriales > Microcoleaceae > Microcoleus > Microcoleus sp. AR_TQ3_B6. The sequence goes on from NZ_JAUBVJ010000013.1 coordinate 52,888, forward strand.
CGATGGCTTTGCTAGCCGGAAAATTGGAAGAAGCGGGAGTGTCTCACCGCACAGAATTGAGGACAGTTCGACCGCGGGATACGGTAAGAATTGGCAAGCATTTCTTCGTCGAATACATCCGCAACACTCACTCGATGGCTGACAGTTTTACGGTGGCAATTCACACTCCCGTGGGAATTTTGATCCACACCGGAGACTTTAAAATTGACCACACTCCTGTAGACGGCGAGCATTTTGATTTGCAAAAGCTGGCCGAGTACGGCGAGAAAGGCGTGCTGTGTTTGATCAGTGATTCTACTAACTCGGAAGTACCGGGTTTTACCGCTTCGGAACGTTCTGTGGCGCCGAATTTAGACAGAATTATCTCTCAAGCACCGGGACGGGTGATGGTGACGACTTTTGCTTCGTCGGTACACCGATTGCAAATTGTTTTGGACTTGGCTAAGAAAAACAATCGGTATGTCGGAGTGGTTGGCCGGTCGATGCTTAACGTCATCGCTCACTGCCGCAATCTCGGTTACATCAAATGCGAAGATAGTATTTTCAAACCGCTGAAAGAAATCCGCAATTTGGCTGAAGACAAGGTACTGATTTTAACTACAGGTTCCCAAGGCGAACCGATGGCGGCGATGACTCGTATTGCTAACGGCGAACATCACGAACTGAAAATCAGAAAGGGTGATACAGTCATTTTCTCGGCTAATCCGATTCCGGGAAATACGATCGCAGTGGTAAACACGATCGATAAACTGATGATGCTGGGAGCACACGTGGTTTACGGCCGCGACAAAGGTATTCACGTTTCGGGACACGGTTGTCAAGAAGACCAAAAGTTAATGATTAACATGACTCGTCCCAAGTTCTTCTTGCCGGTTCACGGAGAACACCGGATGCTGATCCAGCACTCCAAGACGGCTCAAAGCATGGGCATTCCCGCTAGCAATATGGTGATTGTTGATAACGGCGATGTCGTAGAATTAACTGAAAATTCGATACGAGTGGCCGGTAAAGTGCCTTCAGGAATTGAATTGGTAGATTCTTCTCGATCGGGCGTTGTCAAAGCGAACGTCCTCAAGGAACGTCAGCAGTTGGCCGGAGATGGCGTTGTAACTGTAGCAGCCGCTTTGAATTGGGAAGGCAAGTTGGTTGCCAAACCAGAAGTTCACTTGAAAGGTGTGGTGACATCAGCCGATCGCACGGAGGTGATCAAATTAATCACTCAAACCATTGAAACAGTTTTGAGCGATCGTTGGTCAGAATTTGTCAAACCCGCCACTGCTGACTCCCAAGTTGACATTGACTGGGTAGGAGTGCAAACCCAAATAGAAAAAGCTATTCAGCGGGTGATGCGCCGGGAACTTCAAAGCAATCCCTTGCTGGTATTCCTGATGCAAATTCCTGAAGAAGCAGTGCGATCGGAAATGGTGCAAACACCTCAACTTTCCATTGAAGCACCTAAACTAGCATCATCAGTACCGTCGCCAGTACCAGCCCCTGTGAATACAGTAACAGGCCGTCGTCGTCCTCGGACTGCTGCAAAAGTAGCTTCCGTCGTCTCTTAGTTTTTATAGGGACAGCAAGCGACAGGATCAAACCTGTCGCTTTAACTGTCAAGTCCGCCCGTCCCGTTTTGATATCAAATCCGTTAACATCGGAATTATTATCTCTCTCTTCTCTTTCTCTGTGTCCTCTATGCCCTCTGTGGTTTAATCATTCCGATACAACCGGAATTGATATGACAAGTTACCCAGGGAAGTTCCCTGGCGAAACATTTTGACCAACAGGTAGCTAGGTATTGTCTGACGGGACATGAAGTTAAGTTTATGTCGGACGAGTTCGCCAGAACTCTTTGTTATTTGGGAGGGTTCCTAGATAAAAATGTCGAGATAGTGGCTCTCCCGCAAAAATGGCGTTTCAAAACAGAATACGATATTGGAGCATTCGTATACAAGTTTCATGAAATGACAAAGTTGCCTGGTACTGAAACCCAGAAAATTCAGCAAGTCTTTGAAGGTTGCAAAGAAATTCTAGGAATTGAATACAGGGAGAATATGTACGAGTTGAATTGACCAATGAAGGCGATAAGGGCAATCAAATAGTTTAATAATATCATGTCCGGTCGAGAAACCGCGATTTTTGTAGGGGCCCGTGAGCCAACAATATTTGCGAATAATTGACAATCTCAAAAACCCGCCCCGACAGGGATATTATAGTTAATCGATCGGACATGATATAAGTGGACTAAGCTAGAAAAGCAAAAAGTAAAAATACCCGACTTTTTTAAGAAGTCGGATATCTTAAGCCGATAATGCCTAAATCTGCGGTCAAAAATCAACCACCAGCCACTGCAGGAACAATGCTGACTTCATCGCCATCTTGGAGGGCTGTTTTTGAGCCATCCAAAAAGCGGATGTCTTCGCTGTTGACGTAGAAGTTGAGAAATCTGCGGGGTTCTCCCTTTTCGTCGCACAAGCTTTTTTTGATGCCGGGACAATTTGTTTCCAGCGATTCAATCAGTTCGGAAATGTTGTCGCCGCCGCATTCGATGGTGGCTTGATTGTTGGTGAATTTTTGCAGGGGAGTGGGAATTAAAACTTTGACGGTCATTTTGTTAGTCCTTAGTCAGTAGTCCTTAGTCATTAGTTATTTGTTCTCAGTCATTAGTCCTCAGCGAGCAGTCAGTTGTCATCAGTCAACAGCTTAACAACTAATGACTAATGACTGCCGACTAATGACTAATACTTGTTAAACCGAAACTTGTTGCCATTCTAAGCGTTCGAGGGTGCGGGCGCGTTCTAGGGCGCGCTCGAACGCTTCTAGTTTCGGTTCGAGGGTGATGGGTTCGCCGATGTAGCCTTGAACTGCTTCCTGCGTTTTCAAACCGTTGCCGGTGATGTAAGCGACGGTGGTTTCATCGGGATTGATTTTACCTGCTTCTACGAGTTTCTTCAAGACGGCGATTGTGGTGCCACCTGCGGTTTCAGTGAAGATGCCTTCTGTTTCTGCTAGCAGTTTCATGCCTTCGATTATTTCCGTGTCGCTGACGGATTCAATGTTGCCGTTGGTTTTGCGGGCGATTTCCAAGGCGTACATACCGTCGGCTGGATTGCCGATCGCGATCGACTTAGCAATTGTATTCGGTTTCACCGGTTTGACGAAATCACGACCTTCGCGGAATGCTTGGGCGATGGGGGAACAGCCGTCAGCTTGAGCGCCGCTGAACCGAACTTTCTTTTCGTCCACTAAACCGACTTCGATGAATTCATTAAAGCCTTTGTAAATTTTTGTGAACAAAGAGCCGGAGGCGAGGGGACCGACGATGTGATCGGGCAATTGCCAGCCTAGCTGTTCGGCAACTTCGTAGCCGAGGGTTTTTGAGCCTTCGGAATAGTAGGGACGCAAGTTGATATTGACAAATCCCCAGCCATGTGTATTGGCGACTTCGCAACAGAGGCGGTTAACTTGGTCGTAGTTGCCGTGAACTGCCATGACAGTTGGATTGTAAATCAGAGTGCCGAGGACTTTGCCTGCTTCTAAGTCGGAGGGGATGAACACTACGCAGTCGAGTCCGGCGTGGGCGGCGATCGCAGCGGTGGAGTTAGCTAAATTGCCGGTGCTGGCACATGATACCGTTGTGAATCCCAATTCTCTCGCTCTGCTGAGGGCGACTGACACCACTCTGTCTTTAAAGCTGAGAGTGGGCATATTGACGGCATCGTTTTTAATATAAAGATTTTTTAGACCTAGGCGGCGGGCTAAGCGGTGGGATTTTAATAGAGGAGTCATGCCGGTGCCGACATCGATGACGTTCTCTGTAGCGACTGGTAAAAATGCGCGGTAGCGCCAGATCGAGTTGGGGCCGGCTTGGATAGTTTGGCGAGTGACGGTGCGGCGGATGGCGTCGTAGTCGTACTTGACTTCAAGCGGGCCAAAACAGCAATCGCAGACGTGCTTGGCTTGGAGTTCGTACTCTTCGCCGCATTCTTTACATTTGAGGGCTGTGAAGGTTGCTGCTGTGGATTGGGTTCTGGTCGCCTGGGTCATAGCTCAACTCTCTAGTTTTGCGATGTGTTCTAAGTCTTGTGCAACATTAGCACTGTCAATTTACCCCGTCAACCATACCCGATTTTTTTAGTCGGGATTGATTTACAAGCATTATTGAGTTGCCGAGCCGAGCTGGCTGGATAGTTCTCGATCGCCCTCTCAGACTCACTTCTAGGCTCTGCCGAGGAATGCAAAAAGAAAGCAAAAGCCTTGCTATTAACCGAACTCAAGAATGAATTCTCTTAAAAACTTATTGCAAAACTTTATAAAGCTTTTTTTTATTGGTCGCTCAAAAATTTGAGGCGGGAACTCTAGGCACCGCGCCTACAACTCAACACTAAGCTGTAGTGCATTGAAATTGTCTATTTCAATGCACTATTGCCCAAAGAGTCAAATCCTCGGACACTCTTCCCCTCCTGGCTTATCCACCGCTGACGGGAGGGATAAGTACAACTTCGTCGCCGTCTTGGAGGATGGTGTCGGGGGACACGAATTCCATGTTGAGGCCGAAGCGAGTGCGCGATCGCCATTGTTCTAATTGAGGATATTGGGCGATCGAGCTTTCGAGCACTTGAGACACTGGGGTGTCGGGAGGAAGTTCTAGTTTAAGTTCCGAAACGCCGTAGGCTTCACCGAAGGCGGCGAAGAGTTTAAGGGTGATGGTAATCGAAGAGTTAGACACGGCTGTTGAGTGCGATCGACGGTTTGGCAATGATCAACTACACCATACAATTAATTAGGAATTAGGCGCCCCGAGGCTTAAAATTGAAATCGACAATCTCTAGTTAAGTTTTACCCCATTGGGTAAAGATGACAGTTGATTGCAGCAAAAATTCCCAACAGCATTGTAAGCCCAGCGCTCTCACCAACCAGGCGTTATGCCATTTGAGATTTTAGATTAAATAATTGAAAGATTGGGAATGACTGATAACTATCATGGTTGGGAGCACGGGCCTACTGTTGCATTCTTTTTTGAAACGGGTGTGATAAGTAGTTGGCATCCGCTTAGATGCAGCTAGCTAAGGTCTAGTTTGCTGCTGTTGAGGCTACTGCAAGACTAATTTTTGAGAATGCGGGATAGATACTTCCCCATAATTGTGGCAGAGTACAAAAGCACCGGACTAAATTTAGCGGGCAACAACCCAGACAATGCCCTGCCAACCGGCTTCTGGTGACTAAAGATCGGGTTGTCAAGTGCAGCTTGGAATTGCCGAAGCTTTGCCGTGCTTTCGCCAAGCGTGCCGTTCTATCTAAAAATAATAGTGAAGTTAACGCGATCGAGATATATATGGCAAATAACGATTTTAAAGTGCTTCAAATTATTGAAGCTAAAGGCTGGTATGCCTTTGGGAGTACAAAGCAAAGCCAGCACGTTGAGAGGTGGGTAAGACCTGTGGTGTGTTGGGTTTTAATAGAAGATAAAAAAAAGCGGCGGATTGTGACTGCTACCGCTAGCTATCAGATCCAGATTGACGACAAAGAAGTCGAGTTTTTTGCCCACGAAAGCGAAATTCAAGATCTGGAGAGTCTCCCAAAGTCTGTCTCGGTCTCGGAATTTCTGAAAACAGAAGATTGAGAGAAGGGCAAAAGGAGCTCCTTTAACAAGTTATTAATTATTCCTTAGTGATTCCTTAAACTTGCTCTAGGATGCTATTTGAATTAGAGGCAGAAGCTCTAGATTGGGCAGAGGGGGAGATGGAAGGCGAGAACTTATACTTTTGCCTTGCCCAAGGCATCTTGTGCCGAAGGTCTGAAGTAGCCCAAAAAATAAAGAAGCCGGAAGATTGCAGGCAATGCCAACGCGCTTCCGACCTTACTGAATAACAGGGTATGCATATGTTTTTAAAGTATGGCAGGCAGGCTTTGGAGATATCAAGAGGACTATTGCAATCACCCACTTTTGCTTTGAGGCTGTGTTTGCAAAGCTCCTAGTATTTTAGACTCAAAAGTTGAAAATTCAGATTGTGGCGAAGGTCTGAAGTAGCCCAAAAAATAAAGAAGCCGGAAGATTGCAGGCAATGCCAACGCGCTTCCGACCTTACTGA
>NZ_JAUBVJ010000013.1:59076-124681 GCF_036702785.1 Microcoleus sp. AR_TQ3_B6
GAGATATCAAGAGGACTATTGCAATCACCCACTTTTGCTTTGAGGCTGTGTTTGCAAAGCTCCTAGTATTTTAGACTGAAAGTTGAAAATTCAGAGGGTGCGATCGTTACAGGTGAAGGATTATAGCTATTTATCTGTAGCGGGTGCTACAAAAAATGGTGGCATTGGCGGACGATCGCAGATTCTCCCTAAATTGTTGGCACTCAAAGCTGAAAGTTCGATCGCCCGCTGCAACTGCTGCGACTTTAAACCCCACTAGCAACAGGTTCACGCTTCTGCTGCGACATCCGCCGCCCCAGCAGGGCCATCCGCACGCCGCCGGCAGGCCCTATAGTCACCCCTCGGCGTTTGGCCTGTACGGGCTTTTTCTGGGCCAATACGAGGTCGAAATCCCGCAAAATGGTTGCCAGCACCAGTTTCATCTCCAACTGCGCCAGCGCCAAGCCGATACAGCGGCGGCTGCCGCCTCCAAAGGGCAAATACTCGTAAGGCGAGAATTGCCTCTCCAAAAACCGTTCCGGTTTAAATTGCAGGGGTTCTGGATACAAATCCTCCCGTCTGTGGGTCAAATAAATCGAGCCGAAAACAACCGTGCCCGGTTCGAGTTGATGTCCCATCAGTTCCACGGGCGTGAGAACTTCTCGCGCAAACGTCAGCATTGCCACCGGATAAATTCGCAGTGTCTCCTGACAAACTGCACTCAGGTAAGGTAAGCGGAAAATCGTCATGGGGTCGGGATTTTCCCCCAAACTGTCCAATTCTTGCAGCAACTTCTGGCGCACCGAGGGCAAGTGGTGAATCCAGTAAAACGCCCAAGCTAGGGCCGTTGCTGTGGTTTCGTGGCCTGCAAACAGCAGCGTCATCAACTCGTCGCGCAATTCTTCATTGGTCATTGGTTGCCCGTTTTCGTCGCGCGCGGCCATCATTAAGCTGAGAATGTCGGTGCGGTTGGCGTCTGGTTGCAGTCTGCGTTCTTCTATTTCGGCATAGATTAGTTCGTCAATTTTTCGCTGCCCCTGTTTCATTCGTCCCCAAGGACTCCAAGAACCCCAATCTTGCTGCATCCAGTCGAAAAATAGCATACTCGATCGCAGGGGAGAGTTGGTCATATCGAGGACTGAGGCAAGTAGTGGTCTGAGTTTTTGTAACCGCGGCCCGTCATCAAGGCCGAAGACAGCTTGCAAGATTACCCGCATGGTGACTTCCTGCATGGCGCTGCGGGCTACAAAAGGTCGATCGACCGACCACTTGCTGGCAACATCTTGAGCGATACCGCAAATTAGTTGGCCGTAATTCCGCATCCGTTCCCCGTGAAAAGGTGGCATCAATAATTGGCGCGATCGTTTGTGCCTTTCTCCTGAGACCATAACCATGGATTGTTCTCCCAGCATGGGTTTGAGAATACTATTCAGGCTGCCTGGAGCGTGAAGCGCGTTGCTGGTGAGCATCTCCTGGACAGCTTGCGGGTGGTTGATCATCACCAATGGCTCCATGTTGCCAAATTGAGCTGTGAAAATGTCGCCGTATTGCTTGGCACATTTATCCAGGTATGTCAGCGGATCGCTGATCCATTGAATTAGCTGCACAAAGCGGGGGGTTTTGGGGCCGTTAGGTAGTGTCATAGGAATTACCGGGGTTTTGGTCACAGGACTTAGCAGCATCAACAAATCTCAAAGGGTTTGAAGGTTTATTCAATCCCTCCCAAACCTTTTTTTTAAGGAGAGAAGTGCGTCAGTCCCATCTCCAATAATTTTAATAGCTTATTCTCTAACCGTGTTCAAAATGTCCTTCCCAAGCTCTGTAAAACGCACAGTTTTAATTTGCCAAGGAGCATAACTGGTTAAAGTTTGGCGCACGCCCCCGAACAAACCTAACATCTGACAACTCGACAGATTTTGCAATTTCTGCCGCGAATTTCCGGAGGCTCGCAGATCGACGGTAGCTATTCCGAGACGGCGATCGATCCTGAGCCGATAACCAACCAAACCAAGACTATCGAAAATCTGCTGCTTTAACACTTCATTAACGGCCAAAGACATTAACTGGTTGTCTGGGCCTGTAACTGTTTCCGGCTTCAGATTTTGACACAGATTGTCTACCTTATAAACCCTAACGGTGACAGCCTTCTCCGATCCTACGGAACTGCCTAAAACTGAGGCAACAGAGTTAAAGGGCTGGGGTGCTTGAGTCGATCGATCGTCAATTTGATTTCCCGTTAGCTGTAGGTGTCGCAACGGACGGGCGCTTGCTGGGCGTTGGCTCTGGTTTTCGGCCGAGTTAGCTGCATCTGAGCTAGAAAAACTGCTAGCGCCGAGCAGAATTAATCCAGTTGCTAAATACCCCAACTGTTTGCAGATACGGTTCATAGTTTTTAATACTATACGAAAGCTCAGTGTATAGAGGGGAAATTTTGGTAGTATCAAGCACTTAATCCCGAGCGCACTCACTTAGAAGTATTTCTGGCAGTACGGAGAAGAAAACAAGTTAAGAGTGCTTGTTAATACTTTTATTTTAGTGTGAGATAACGTAAGAGGGTATTACCGCTCAAGCGTCCCCCCCTGCGGTACCCGTATGTCAGCATATCCAGCTCTCGACCGAGTTCGCAAGTGATATAAAATACCTTGTCAGTTGTGTGATGTACGCTTGCAACTCGATTCATCCCAACGTCTGAGGTGCAAAGCCTCTTTCTAGTTGGCGAAAGCCTGAGTTTGATTAGAAAGCCTGAGTTTGATTAGTAGTAATCAGCACATAATTCAGACTTGGGCGCGCATTTTAAGCTCGCCTTCGGAGCGCATTCCCTGTAACGGAGCCGAAAGCCAAGTTACAGCGAATGCGCAAGTCCCGAATCATATCAGGACTTACGCATCAAGACCAAAGAAACCGGATTTTTAACCAGGGCTCACGGCTGCAACGAAGTGTTTTCGTAAAAAAACCGGTTTCTAGGCAAGTCGCGAACCAAATAATTCCGAAGTCAGCGGATCTGTAAGGACTAAGACCAACGGGCACTCTCAAATCGACTTGTAGGGTGCTCTACTACTTTGATTAGGAACCGATTATCAATGGTTTCGGATTGTATAGCACCTTACTAATTGTGACACTTGCGTCCAGGACTGTGTGATGACCTAGCGCTTCAAGGGTGTTATCACAGGATTGGGGAATTTTTGTGTCGAATCCCATCAAAAAGAGTGAAAACATCATGAAACAACAATTATGGACAAAAGTTTTGGTGGCAACAGCTTGCGCCCTCAGCGGGCTGACGGTTGCTTTTGAACCGAGTTACGCTCAGCGAGCACCGCGGGAAAGTGGATTTTGGTGCAGCACCTCAACCGGTGCGCCGGTGACGGTGTACAAAAACCCTCAAGGTGCTATAGAGCCTTGGATTGAGTGGACTTCTAATTATTTCTCCGGTTCAGGTTACGATCCGGTAACTCGCTGTCAATTAGTGAGTCAACGCCTCGAAACCTATCGCCGCCAACGGGTGCTCAAGTATATTACTGCGGGCCAGATGAACGGCCAAAATGTCATTTGCACGGCGAATCAAGTCAATGGGCGGTGTGAAAATTTGATTTATACCCTCAGACCCGGCCAAGACCCGATCGGCTCTTTGTATAATTTGTTGGCTTGGCGCCAAGGATATGTCGGGATGCCCTCCTTTGATGAAAGCAGTAAAATTCCTTACATTGATGTCACAGGAAAGCTAGAGGAAAACACTGCTGATGAGGCGCAACTACCCCCTTTTTCCCCGTTCTCGGGACTGCCTTAAAGATTGGTAAATTTTCAATCCCATCGCCAATTCCGGGGGTTGAGGTGGAAAACTTGGCGCGTCAAACAACGGTACGCATCCAGACGGCGCAATCTTCGGGTTCGGGGACGATCGTCCGGCTGTAGGGGCAAACCTATAGGGTGCTGACTAATTGGCACGTGGTGGCGATCGTCCGGGGCGATCGGACAATTGTCACCGACGACGGCCTCCTCCACCGACCGCTGGGAGTTCCGAGGCGGCTGGACGATACCGATCTGGCGATCGTTGAGTTTCTGTGTGCGATCGAGTATAAAGTAGCACCGAGCCGGCGCCGAGCCGGCAGCGGTGGGAGAGCCAGTGCGATCGGCCCGATTCCCTGCGGGTGTACAGGTGTGGGCTGTAGCGCGGGGGTTCGTAGAACTGCTGCTGCCCACATCTTTGCCTCAAGGTTCTAGCTTGGGCTATAACCTTGAGGTTAAAAGCCGTATGAGTAGCGGCCCGATTTTTAATGCCAAAGGTTTCTTGGTTGGGATGAACGGTCGAGGCAACTATCGAGATCCTGATTTTGAAGTCTATGCTTTTGAAGATGCAACTGAACCGACAGCGGAATTGTTAGAGGTGATACTAAACGGCAGTTTTATATACTTTTGGTGACATTAAAAATATATTGGACAAAAAAACACGGTTTTCTTGTCTTTCGTGGGCTGTGACTGGTAAAATAAGTATCAGAAGAAGGCAGTCCTGACTCGCTCCCCAGCCTATGTACGCCCTCAAGCTAGAACTAAAAGTCAACAATTGTGAACGTACAAGGATGGCGCGACACGCCGGTTACGCTCGATTTTGCTATAACTTAGCTCGTACCCTTTACTTGGGCGTGATGGATATCAAAGTTAGGCGTACTCGAAAAATTGCCCTCATCAAAAAAACCTTCACAAACTTCATCAAAAAAGAACCCGAATATCAATGGACTAAAACTTTATCATCCCGCGTCGATCAAAATGCTTTCATTGCCTTCAATAGCGCCCTAGAACGTTTTTTTAAAGATAGAGGTGGCTTTTCTAATTTTAAACGCAAGAAATCCGGGAACTCCTTCACTGTAGACATCAGCAATGGATCAGTATTTCTGATAGCTGGCAATCGGATAAAAATTCCTACAATGGGAACGTTTCGCCTGAAAGAAACTATCCGGTACAACTGTTGCTCTCAAACATTTACAATCAGTCGCACTGCGGATAAATGGTACGTCAGTTTTACAATAAAAGCCGACAAAATCCCCCCTTTGTATCACTCAGTCTCCGCCCCGACAGGCAGAGATTTAGGAGTTTCTACCTTTGCTACTTTGAGTGACGGTACGGTATACCAACTGCCCTATTCCCTAAAAACAGCGAAAATCAAGCTACGGAAACTACAGTACCGCAATAGAAACAAGCAATTAGGCAATAGAAAACTTGGAATTAAATCCTCGAAAAACACTCAGAAATTTTATCGAAAGCTTACCAAAAAACACGCTGATATTGCTCAGAGGCAACGACATTTCTTGCAGAAAACAACGACAGAAATCAGTCAGCAGTATGCCCACATCCGCATCGAAGATTTAAATATTTGTGGGATGCTGGCAAATCACAAACTGGCTGCTGCAGTTGTAGACTCAGGATTTTATCAATTTCGACGCTTTCTCACTTATAAATCTCCTTTTTACGGCACTATTGTCGAACTGGTAGATAGATGGTATCCCTCATCTAAAACTTGCTCAAGGTGCAGCCACCTTCAACCGATGCCACTTCAAGCGCGAGTGTTTGTTTGTGAGGCTTGTGGTAACAATTGTAATCAAGACTTGAATGCTGCGATTAATTTAGCATCAGTCTCAAACGATCGAGTAAGGGTGCGTCGTCCTGAATTAACGCCTGACCAGGAGAAGGAGCCGACTCCCTACGCAGACACAGTTCGTAAGTTTTAAGTGTCCGAGATGTCAGTCTTGTCCGCTTTATGTCAATCTTATGTAGCAGAAGATGGTTAAATCCAGTTGGGTAATTCCTATCAGTATATATTTGCAATTCGTCTCGTCTCATCTAGGGAGTTAGCGATGTATTCGTGGGGTTTGCGGTTTGACGCGCTGACAATCATCTTGACCGGTGCAGTAACGGTGGCTGCGGTGGTCGGTCAACAATATGCTGCTTGTGCCAAAACAGCCCAAGAAATTGCCCAGCTAGCGATATTAACAACGGTGGAAGTCAACAATACGCTGGGTTCTTCTGCTAGCGGCTCTGGAGTAATTATTGCTAAACAGGGGAATATTTACACTGTTCTAACGACGAACCACGTAGTAGCAAGCCTCGCCCAAGAATACAGCATTCGCACTCATTTAGAAAAAAATTATAAAGCAATCAAAATACAGCGCATTCCGAAAAATGACACGGATATAGACTTGGCATTGGTACAGTTTCAGAGCCGAGAACAGTATCCAGTAGCCCCAATGGGGGAGTCGAGACGTGCTGTTGTCGGTTCTACTATTTACGTTGCTGGCTATCCGCTGCCCATCGCCTCTGGATCTGAAAGACAACTCGAGTTTACTAGTGGTATTGTATCTTCTCGCCTTGGTCGCACATCATTGGGGTACGGACTGCGCTATCAAGCTGTGACCAGGCGCGGTATGAGCGGCGGGCCTGTATTTGATGCTGATGGGAGAGTTGTGGGAATTCACGGTCAGGGAGATACTGTCGGCACAGTGAGGAGCCAGTGGAACGGTCAGATTGAGGAGATTAAAACCGGGTTGAATTCAGCGATTCCGATCGATGCTTTTACGGCGTTGCTATCACAAACTAAGCCTAGGGGGTTTGATATTCTCAGCAATATTTCTATCAGCCGCGGCTCTAGCCAAAGCCAACAAAACCTCGGTCAGGGGGGCTTTGTGTGCGATACATCCACGGGAGAGCCGGTGACTGTGTATCAAAATCCCCAAGGGTTTAGGGAGCCTTGGATTCGCTGGAATTCTAATTTCTTTTCTAGTTCTGGCTACGATCCTCTGACTCGCTGTCAACAAGTGACTCAGCGCCTGGAAAATTACAAGCGCAACCGACAGCTAAATTATGTCACTGTCGGTGTGGTAAATAACCAGAAAGTGATTTGCACGAGCAGTCGCGTTAACGGCCCCTGCGAAGGTTTGATCTACACGCTCCGTCGCGATCAAGATCCTGCTCCTGCACTCAGCAGTTTTTTTGTTTGGCTGGCGAATCAAAAGGCTAGACCTTCTCTTTTTGAAAGCAGCACTGCGATTTATATTAATGTCGGGGAACGGCTGGGGTTAGACATTAGCGAACCCTAATTGGTACTCAGCAAGGATTTTTTTCCGGCTCTCACGCCCTGATTTGTTTCGGGAAAAGTGGGGCGCTCTCAGCTTAAATTTTGAGATATTTTATTTATTTATCATGCGATATAGCAGAAATAATGATTTTTTGCAACAAGGAAGCTATAAAATTACTGTTACATTAATCAAATCTAAATTTTTCAGGTATAAAGCATGACTGCAACTACGCCGAAGGCAACGTCAGCAATTCCCAGTTTTTGCGAAGGAATCCAGTATTTCTCCGAGAGTGTGCCGGGTTTTGAGACTTACGGGAAAGCACCTGCGATCGCCGAGGGGAGCAAGTCGATCGCCGATCCTGCCGATCCCGTCGCCGTCTTTCAAACGATGCTGGGAGCAGACGCCCTGCGCTACCTGACGCTGCAAGTCACCGCCAGCAAGGCATCGGGACATCCGGGGGGTTTTGCTAGCCAAGCTGAGGCTTATGCCGCTTTGGTGATGCTCGGACACAAGAACATTGTCACTGAAGTCGGCCATCACGCGCCGGGATTTTACAGCGCCATGTTTCTCGATCGATCTTTGGAGGATATGGGAATTGTTAACGTGCAGCAAATGCGCGATAAATTCCGAGAAAAAGACGGTTTGTTAGGACATCTTTCCGGTTTCATTCCCGGCCTTTTAGCACCGGCCGGCCCCCTCGGACAAGGGCAGCATTTCGCAATGGCTGGAGCGCTATTGCACCGCGAAAAACTGTTTGCTTTCACAATGGGCGACGGCGGCATGGGCGAACCCTATCCGATGAGCAGCATGGCACATTTCCACACAGCTTATCCCAGCGTTACTAACTTTTTGCCTGTGTTGGTTTGGAACGGATATTCTCAGGAACATCACAGCATGGTTTCGACTAAAACTAATGCTGAAATGATTGCTTATTGGCAAGGCAACGGTTTTGAAGAAGTTATCTTAGTTGATGCTAAGGAATTTGACGATCAAAATCAACCGGAAGATTATGTTGACAGCACTGCTTTTTCTTTCGATCAGCGCATGGCATTTACCAAAGCTGTTTTACAAGGAGTTGAGAAAGCGGCAAAATCGGCTCTCGGCGGCAAATTAACTGCGTTTATTATTAAACAGTTGAAAGGTGCTGGCGTCCACGCGCGCGGAGCAAAATCTCACAACCTTTATCCGAAAGATACCCTGGATGCTCCGCACATTATCAGTGCTTTAAAAGAGCGCGCTTTGACTGCTGCTGCTTGGGAGTTGGTGCGGACAAATTGCGAGCGTGCGGGCGGCGGGCCGGCGGCGAAAACAGTTGTTACTGAGTTTACATTGCCGCTGCCAGATTTAGGCGAATTGCCTTTGGAAGAATTTGCAGTTGCGGGAGAACCGAAGATTTCGACAACAGCAATGGGGGTTTTGGTAGGGAAAGTTGGCGAGCGCGATCGTACTTTTCTTGTCACTAATGCTGACGGCAATGAAGCCTCGGCAATTGCCAATATCAACCAAGCTCTCAAAATTATTCACCCGACGACAGATGACCTGTACAATCAATCGCCCAACGGCCAAGTTTACGAACCTTTGAGCGAAGATGCTTGCGCTGGTTTAGCCGTAGGTTTATCGCTATTCGGAGCGCGGAGTTTGTGGTGTTCCTACGAATCTTTTGCCATCAACGGTTTACCAATTTGGCAAACTGTAACCCAAGCAATGGCAGAATTGCGCCGTCCAACTCCGGCAACTGTCACCTTATTTACAGCGGGTGCACTGGAACAAGGCCGCAACGGTTGGACCCACCAGCGGCCGGAAATTGAGGCTTATTTTGCGGCGATGATGCGGAACGGAAATGTGTTTCCTTTATTTCCACCGGATGCTAACAGCATTCAAGCTTGTTATGAGTGGGCTTTGACTGCTAAAAATAAGGGAGTTGTGATTACTGCAAGCAAGTCGCCGCTGCCAATTCGCACTACTCTTGAACAGACTCGCCAAGGTTTGCAAGACGGTGCAATAGTGCTGCACGAAGTCGATTCCCCGCAAGCTTCCCAGAATCAAGGGGGGAGCAAGAAAGTTGTGTTTGCAGTTGTCGGCGACATGACGTTAATGCCAGTGTTTGAAGCGGCGGCATTTTTGGAAACAGAAGGGATTGGAGTGCGGATTGTTTCTGTTGTGAATCCCCGGCGTTTGTACCGTCAAGGCGATGTTGCTTGGGATACTTGTTCGGAACCTGACGGCGGCTTTTTGAGCGATGAGAAATTTGCCGAATTGTTTGGGGGAGATGCCTTGATTGGCGTGACAGGCGGCGCTTCTGGGATGTTGGAACCTGTGATGCTCCGCAGCAATTGCAAGCGGGATACTTTCGCTTGGAAGCGGGGGGAAACTACTGCTAGTGCTGGTCAGTTGATGGCGTTTAATGGGTTGACTGCTGAGGCGTTGACTAAAAGGGCGATCGAGCTAGTTCATTAAGTTAGAATGTGAGTGAATGCCCCTGCCTGGTTTGTCCTGGGTAGGGGCTAGTAATATTTAAAATAGGATGGTGATACCTGTGACTGCACAACTTTTAGAAGAAAGAGGTACGCTTGCGGAACAGCGATTGCTTCTCCCCGGTTATTATACTTGGGAGCAATTTGAGGATCTCGAATCTTTGATGGCAGACTCTCCGGGTTTGCGGATAACTTATCT
Organism: Microcoleus sp. AR_TQ3_B6; assembly: GCF_036702785.1. Taxonomy (NCBI): domain Bacteria; kingdom Bacillati; phylum Cyanobacteriota; class Cyanophyceae; order Oscillatoriales; family Microcoleaceae; genus Microcoleus; species Microcoleus sp. AR_TQ3_B6. The sequence goes on from NZ_JAUBVJ010000013.1 coordinate 68,793, forward strand.
TGATGGGTGGATCGAGTTTATGACATTGGGCGAAGCACATGAAAGCTTTAAAAAAGCGATCGCTATATTACTGGAAGCATACTTTTTTGAACTCGGAATTGAATTTTTTCCTGTAGGGAGTGCAACTCGTAGAGACCGGGCAAGAGATGTATCATTTGAACCAGACGAGTCTTATTATATAGGTTCAAGAAAAGAGCATCCCGATTTAGCCGTGGAAGTAACTATTACTAGCGGTAGCACAAATAAACTAGCTAAATATCTGCGACTTCGCATTCCCGAAGTTTGGTTTTGGGAAAATAATCGGCTTGCTGTCTATCGGCTGCGCGAGGATGATTACGAGCAAGTTTTAAGAAGTGAGTTTTTGCCGGAGTTGGATTTAGAATTGTTGGTACGCTGTGTTTTAATGCCTTCAATACTTGAGGCAAGACAGGAGTTTATTAAGGGGATTCTGCCGCAGTAATTTGGTTGATTAATAAGACTAACGCAACAAATCCCTTGATATGCTATAATTGCAGGGTTAAACACTGACTTTTTGTCAACCGCCACGCAACACAGTAGAATAGCTAAGTATTCCTATTCTACAGAAATGGTTATACATAACAAAATTTAACACACCTTGAACTATGTCCCTGCAAGATGAAATTGATAAAACAAGGCAAGAAATTCGGACTGATGGCTACTCAATGTCTATTGGAGAGTGGATCAGCCTTTATGAAAATAGTGAGATCGATATTCATCCAAATTTTCAGAGATTTTTCCGTTGGTCAGATCATCAAAAATCAACCTTCATAGAATCAATTTTGTTAGGTATACCTATTCCACCAATTTTTGTTAGCCAAAGAGATGATGGTGTTTGGGATGTTGTAGATGGTGTTCAGAGACTATCAACAATATATGAATTTGTCGGTATTTTGAAAAAAAATGAAGCAGAAAAAGATGAAGAAGAAAATAATAATGCAGAGCCAGTAGCTTTACAAAAAACTACATATTTAGCTTCTTTAGAAGGTAAAAAATGGGACGATCCAAATGACAAAGATAATTCTTTAACTCAAACACAACGTTTATTGATTAAGCGCTCAAAAATTGCCGTCAATATTGTTGAGAAAGAAAGCGACAAAATGATTAAATATGAGCTATTTCAGCGACTGAATACAGGAGGTTCAGTTGCTACACCTCAAGAAGTAAGAAATTGCATTCTTTTGATGTTGAATCAAGATTTATATCAATTGATGCGTTCACTTGCCGATTATGAATCATTCAAAAAATGCACCGCTTTAAGTGATAAACTCTATGAAGAACAGTATGATATGGAATTAGTATTACGTTTCATACTTCTATTTGATAGGGATGAGAAAAGCGTTAAAAAATTGGGTGGTGATATTCACGTTTTTCTAACATACGAAATGCGTGAAAGGGCTTCTAATAAAAAGTTAGATTATCACCATATAGAAACTGCATTCAAAAAAACATTCGATCTTCTGAATGAAACTACAGGTGATGATAGTTTTAAGAGATATAAATCTGAACAAAAAAGGTTCCTTGGTGGTTTTCTATTATCCGCATATGAAGTGGTAGCGTTGGGAATCGGATATAACTATAAAAATCTACCTCAAACAAACCAAATATCTGATCGTATAAAAAGTATTTGGTCACATCCAACTTATAAAAAATGGTCGGGAGCAGGGGTGAATGCTGCAATACGTTTACCTTACCTGGTTCCGCTTGGTAGACAAGTATTTTCCCCCTAATGAGTATCCGAACTCCTGAAGAATTAAGTGATAAACTTTCAAATGATCTTGCTTGGCGAAAGAAGGAACTTTCAGAAGTCAAATCCTTGGTAGAAGCGAAAAATGTTTCTCCTCAAAGGCATAGTGCATTGATCCGGAGTGGAATATGTATTCTTTATGCCCATTGGGAAGGTTTTGTCAAATTAGCATCAAACAGTTACCTAGAGTATGTTGCAATGCAAAAGCTTCGCTACGATCAGCTTAGTAGCAATTTTCTGGCTCTGGCAATGAAGACAAAATTGAACGAGGCTAAAGACACAAATAAACCCTCATTATATATACCTGTTTGTGATTTCTTCCTTTCTAACTTAAATACTAGATGCTCTTTGCCATACAAAGACAAAGATGCAATTTCGACTGCATCCAATCTGTCTTCTGACATTTTGAAAGAAATAACTTCTACTCTGGGAATAGACTTTTCCGTTTACTCTACTAAGGCCGTACTAATCGATATTAAGCTTTTGAAAACAAGAAATGAAATAGCACATGGTAACTATTTGACGGTTGACAGAGAAGAGTATATAGAGTTACACACAGAAATTATGGGAATGCTTGATATATTCAGCAATCAAATTCAAAATGCTGCTGTAAATAAGGATTTTATGCGGAATTCACCTTAGATAAGTTATTTTTTTATACTGGTTTGAAGCTTAGTCGCGGATGTACAATCGCCAAGGCCCGCATTTAGTTGATTTCACATTGAATTACCGATACAACCAGATGTACGATCGAGCATAAGGGCACAGTTGAGCCGACGCCGACAACCATTGGCTCTCACAAAGAGCCTTTGCGCGATCGGCTCCCAGGATTTGTTAGACTTGTAGGTGTAAAGTTACTAAGCTCAGAAATATGAACACTTATAGCTTTGATAGGATTCTATAGCTAGTCCAAGAAGTGTCTGAGGAGGAGCAAATAACTTTAATCGATTTGATTAAAAGATGACGCATAGAAAAACGGAGAGATGAGATTGCTCTCAATATCGCTCGGATCAATTAGTAATACCTTCAGGGGCAAGTATTCCGAGGGACAGTAGATGATGTGATGACAGAGTTAAAGCTATGAGAACCCTCGTATTAGCATCTTCATTCAAACGAGTATTCAAATCCTTAGTTCGACGAGAACCTGAGATTGGAGGGGAAAATAGCGACTCAACTCAATTTATTGGCTGTCGATCGCTTTTACCCTTCACTGAAAACTCCTAAGCTGAAAGGGAAGCTATCTGGAGCATGGGCTTGTACTGTAAAATATGACAGCCACGAAAAACTCAGAGTCGATCGGCGCAACGGAGTGCAAGAATATCTCCTTTGGCGAGTTTATAATTGCGAATTAGAGGGGTTTCACTTGAGGGATGGCGAATACGTGCAGCTTGAACCTGATGGTGACGGGATAATTTGTTCGGAAGTTTTTCCGGGTTGGCAGTTGGATCAGTTTGCTTTGTTGGCTGGGGATTTAGCGAGAGTGTTAGAGGTTTTGCAGCAGGGATTGGCTGCGCTGGAATATCAGAGTTTTGTGGAAAATTTATCTTGAATTTATGAGACAAGATTGCAAAAGTCCTTTTAATCAAATGTTCGGACGGGCTAGAAGCCCATCCCACAATAAAAAAAAATTGTGGGATGGGCTTCTAGTCCGTCTTAGTTATTTTTGCAAGATGTATATTAATGTTTTTCCCCGCAAGCCATTAGCCAAAAACTCATCATTAATCGTCTATCGCCCGCAGCTAAAAATTCATCCCGCGAAACCAGATAGCTTTCTATGTCTGACTCTGAAATCAATCCCTGTTTGACCATTTGTAAAATGGGCCCGGAGTCCAGCAAAGGTTCAAATGCTTCAATTCCGATAATATCGCTGTGGCTGACAGCCACTTCTAAATCAACGCTAACAAATCCAACTTCTTTCAGAAGCCGACACAGATGTCGTCCAAAGTATGCATTGCCACCCCGCAATGCCGTTACCTGGTTTAATTTCTTCCTGAGATTCTCCACTGACAAAGGTGGATCTGTCAGCCAAAACAGATCCCCATCGGCATCGATAATTACCAGTTTTCCCCCAGGCTTCAAGATGCGGAATATTTCTCTAGCTGCTGCGACGGGATCGGGGAGGTGAAGGAACAGCAAACGGGCGAGCGCGAAATCAAAACTGTTAGCAGGTAAGCCCGTATCCCCAACCGATGCTTGGACGTGATTTACTCGCTCGCCCGCTTTTTGGTGCAAATATTCTGCTGCTTTTTCCTGCAGTACGGGGTCAATTTCTACCGCTGTTATCGAACTGTTGGGCAGCAATTCTACAAGTTTTTCGGTGAAGAATCCCGGCCCGCTACCCGCTTCGATAACATTCATGCCGTCGGTCAAGCCGAACCACTTTAAAGTGCGCGCTTCCTTGGCCCAACTGAGGTTAACTTGAGCTTTTAACCGCTGGATTTCTGTCTCAATGTCTCGATTGAACGTGCTTGCTTGATACGAACCTTCTGCTGTCATAAAATTATCGTTTTTCTTGCTGGACGCCTAGATTTTATACCATTTTTCCAATCGTGCACCAGTAATCTTCGGGTGCGTCGCTCGCTCGCTCCCTAAATTTAATCGACTTTTCTTTCGGCGACGCACCCTACACATTGAGTGGACGAAACAAACCCAACAATTCTATTGTAGCAATTATTTTTCAGGCTTGGTATTAGCGCTGGTCAGACCTAGGATTAATCCCCTACCTAGAAACTGGCGGCTGCAAAATTTCCTCTTCCTTGGCTATTACTGATTTTTCTTCTAAAACCTGCTCTAAAACCCGAGGAGGAATCGGCACTTCTTCAACTACCTGATGCTTTTCCAAAGTCAAACGAGACTGCGACGAACCAGACAATCTTTTCAACAATTTTGGTGTCGGATCGTACAGCAAATAAATAATTCGATCGCCTGCTTGCCAAATCTGGGCCGCCGGCACTACTTGCAAGTACCCCTGCCTTTCCAGCAGCAGCGGCGCCAACTCCCCGGCTTGAACCAAAGCTTGCAAGTGAGCAATCTGAAACTGCAATCCCTCACTTTTTAACTCAGTTTCTCCCAATTTTACTTCGCCATCGCTCAAATATTCGTTCCAATCCTTCAGCGACAAATCGGAGACAAAAGCTTGATTGATTTTAGTCTGATTTGCAGGCGTATTTGCTTGCGGATCTTTGGGGAATATTGCCAAAACCCTCGGGGGTGCAAACTCTTCGGCCGCTCGCTGAGCTAACACTAAGTTTACCTCGCCGTTGTTAGTCATTGCCAGAAAAGTTCCCATCGAATCGAGTCCGGCTTCTTCTAACACGCTGTGGTCGAGAGCACTGCTCAAAAACACCCGCAAACCCTCTCGTTCTGCTTGGGCGCAAGCTTCCGGGTCGGTGTCGATAATTGCCACCGATTCTCCGCGTTCTTGAAACAAGCGAGCAATTAATCTGCTCAAAGGATTTGACCCCACAATTGCAGCACCGGTTGCGGATTTTGAGGTGATGCCCAAAAGTTGAGCGATCGCTCCGGCGGTTAGTCCCTGGACGAAAACTGTCATAATAATTGTTAGGAAAACTAAGGCTTTAATCGAGTCGCCGCCGTTGATTCCCCGCTGGGTGAGCAAAATTGCAAATAAAGATGCGATCGAGGCTGAGACAATTCCCCTCGGCGCTACCCAAGAAACAAATAATTTCTGCCGCCAATTCAGTCCGCTGTTCCAAGTACACAGCCAAACGTTGATCGGCCGCACTACCCACATTAAAGCTAAAACTGTAAACAAACTTCCCCAACCGAGGGCGACCACACTAGCGAGGGATAAATCGGCCGCCAGCAGCACGAACAGCATGGAAATAGCCAGGACTGTTAGTTGACCTTTAAACCTCCTCAGCAGCCTTTCTTCCGGCACAGCAGCGGCTCTGAGGACGATGCCGGATAGGACGGTTGCCATCAGTCCCGATTCGCTGCGGATTTCTTCTGCTAAGCCGAAAAACCCCCACAAACTGGCTAAAACTACTAAGTTTTTGAGGTCTTCGGAGAGAAATTGCGATCGCTTGAGAATGAATCCCAGCAGCCAACCTCCCGCAACCCCGATGACTGCGCCAACGAAGAGTCGCACGATTAAATCTCGGAACAAAACCAGCAAATCAGCATTGCCGTTCAAAATAATATTCAGCACCAATACTGCCAGAATTGCCCCGACAGGATCGATTAAAACGCCTTCTGCTTCTAGCAAGGCGGCGACTTGTTTGTCAACGGATACTTGTTTGAGCAAAGGGCCGATTACCGTCGGCCCGGTGACGACTACTAGAGAAGCATACAGAAATGCGATCGGCCAGGGAAATTCCCCCAACCAGTGTGCGGCCATTCCGCCGCCAATTAGCGTAATTAAAGTGCCTACTGTAACTAAATTGCGGATGCTGCCGGAAAGTTTGCCCAAATCTCGCAATTCCAAATTCAAGCCGCCTTCAAACAGAATTAACGCTACGCAAAGCGATACCATAACTTCCAAACCGCTGCCCAGCAGATTGGGGTGCAGCACTCCCAAGCAGTCTGGGCCGGCTAAAATGCCAAACAACAGCAAAAAGACGATCGCCGGAACTTTCAGATAAGCGGCGAGAACTTGAGCGCTGATGCCACAGATGACGGTCATGACCATCAACTGGGTGATGTTAAAGGGGATTTCCATAGATATAATTGTTACAGGCTGCCCGCTAAGTTTTAAATGTACGATCGCGGGTAATTGCAGTGCAGGCGCTATTTTCGGCGCAGCTTACAAACTCGGCACGGCCCTGGATTTTTCCCAATAAGATTAAAAACCTTGATAGTGGCTATAACTTTATCAGATAATTCTCTTGGCGTCAAAGATGGCAGTAAGCTGTAGCTAAGCGAGAGATTGTCTGTTATGTTCGAGAGTCAGATGGAGATGCGGGGAGAGAAGGAGAGGATTTGACGAGTTTTGATGTGGAGTCAATCTCAAATCTCAAATCTCAAATAGCAAGATTTGGCGGCTTTTCAATTACCGAGGGGTCAAACCCCCCGATTCATTTGTGGAGTCAATCGATTTTAGATTTTCGATTTTAGATTTTCGATTGACCCCACGGATAAATGCTCTTTCTTGAGGATTTTCGATTTTCGAAAAGGGATTGATTCCACGGATAAATCACGTGGCGGGTACCACCTTTGAAATTCGCTTGTCCATCTCCAATCTAAAAAACTCTAAAATCGCCAGATTCATTTGTAGAGTCAATCTAAAATCTAAAATCTAAAATCTAAAATCTATTATCTATTATCTATTGGCATTCTGCCACCTGCGAAAAAACTCCGATAGAATAGCCGGCGAAATTCGCCCTTCCAGCCAATCTAAAGCCTGATTTTGGTTGGGTGCTGCCCGATAAAATTTGCACGCATCTATCAGCCGAATCGGAGAATTTACGACAGTAGATTGAGAGCGCCACTTTTGTGCAAACTCGGCAATAACAGCCGGAGAAAGTTGTTTTTGCAGCCAATCTAAAGCTTGGTCTTGTTCTGCTAAACCGCGATAAAATTTGCCGACATCTATCAATCGCAAATTAGTGTCTTGAGGTAAGGTAGTTGCCCGCCATTTTTGAGCAAATTCCCCTAAAACAGAGGTAGAAACTTGACTTTGCAGCCAAATTAAGGCAGTATCTTGGCTAGCGCTAGCTTGATAAGACGAGAATACCTGAGTCAGCCTCACGCCTGATATGGGAGCGGGTGTCGGAGCGGGTGTCGGAGCGGGTGTCGGCCGCGGACTGGGTGTCGGCACTGGAGTGGGGACAACTACTTTGGGAGATTTTCGCATCAAAGCCGCCCAGGTTTTGATGCCTGCAATGCCATCGGCATTGAAACCTTGAGATTTCTGAAACGAGATGACCGCCGCAGTAGTAGTCGGTCCAAATTTACCGTCCATCGCGCCTTGATAGAAACCTTTAATTCTTAATTCCTTCTGGATGTCTGCAACTTTATAACTGACGGTGCCTTCTCGGACGCTTTCAAAAATATTGGTATCTACATTGCCCGAGACGCCGGACACGGTTCCTGTGTCGCTGTATTGCCAAAAAGTCCAAGTTTTCCAGCCGCCGGGAACCCAAGGTTCCTCAGCAGTGGTATAGTGAGCAATCCACAGTGGGTAATCGGCAAACCGTTTTGTCCCCAAGTTGTCCCAGAAACCGGGATAGGTGTAGATAATCGGCCGCATCAAGGTGGCTTTTTCGACTGCTTCTAGCCAAATTGCGGCTCGATCGCACAATTGATCCCCACTCAAACCGCCTGTAGTTTCCAAATCCAAGACTGCTGGCAAATCCCCCGCTTCGAGTTTTACAGTTTTCAAGAACAAATCTATTTGTCCTTGAACGCTGCTTGCAGGTCGAAAAAAGTGGTAAGCACCGCGTTGAATCCCCGCCGCTTTCATAGCCGCCCAATTGCGGGCGAAAGTTTGGGAAACTAACGTTGCGCCCTCGGTCGCTTTGACAAAACTGAAGACAATACCTTCCGTGGCAACTGCTTGCCAATTGACATTGGGCTGGTAGTCGGAAACGTCTATACCGCGAATACTCATATTACGGAGAGTTGAGAAAAGCTGGTTTGGTCTGAACGATTAAGGCTAGATTAAATTGTAATGCTAAGTCGCTAAGTGTTTTTTTTTCAGTGGAGATTGTGCGAATGAACTTCCAGCGAATAGAGCCCGGCCCTGGTCAAGAGTCTGTTTGGGATTACCCGCGTCCCCCTCGCCTTGAGGAATTGACCAAACACGTACAGATTGTTTTTAATGGAGTGACGATCGCGGACACGCGCCGCCCTCAGCGGGTATTGGAGACAAGTCACCCTCCTGCCTACTATATCTCCCCCGAGGACATCGAAATGCAATATTTGCACAAAACTTTACGGGGTTCTTGGTGCGAGTGGAAGGGACAAGCCGGTTATTACACTGTGACGGTAGAGTCGAAAGAAGTAGTAAATGCTGCTTGGTTTTATCCCAATCCCAATCAGGTTTTTGCAGCTATTAAAGATTATGTGGCTTTTTATCCCAGCAAGATGGATGCCTGTTATGTGGACGGGGAATTAGTGCAATCTCAAGCAGGAGATTTTTACGGCGGCTGGATTACCAAAGATATTGTCGGACCGTTTAAGGGAGAGCCAGGAACTTGGGGGTGGTGAGGGAATGTTGAGATTGTTTCCTTCCTCGCAACGCGAAAGCGGTTTTGGATTTTGAGTTGAGGACTGGCGCAGACACCTGGTTTATAGGAGAAAGAAGAGGTGGGACGGGGATAAATCTACCAAGCAACGAGATTTCATACAGCAAGTGCGTCAGCAAGGCCGATTTGACTCGAGTTTATGGAAAATGTGAGATTTACTCCACAGATGTATCTAGGAGATTGAACTCGGCTCTAAAATTTTTGCCTGTCCACGACTCCTGTCGGAAACTTGTATCCGTTTTTGGGCGGGGTCAGTCCTAGTAATTATGAACCTGCCCCTTCTTCGCTAATTTTTTTTCTCCAGCATAGCTGCTCCTGATACTTTTAATCCCGACAATTTCAGATATCCTGAGACCACCCATATCTAACAATCCTATTGCTAGGAAAGGTGGTATCCCATCCCACATTGCAATCGCATAACGATAACGATTTGTTTTTTTGTTGAGGACACCCGTGGACATTGAGGAATACTTTCGACTAAGGCACGTCTATATCTGCTAGTATAATCTGCTTTTCACTATTAGTAGCAATGTGGCTACAAGTTGTTTTTGTCCACTATTTTTTGTCCACTATTGAGAAGCAAAACTTTTAGTTATTGAGATGTTTTTTGCATTCATGACAGTCTAACAGAAGATATGCTGATTATTCCGAGAATATCTGATAAAAACTTGTTCAGTTAATTGCTGCGACTCTCTTCTCTCGATCTGTATCCTGTGTGTCAACAGCGGTTCATAAAAAAAAGTCTCGTTCACAAATCGGCAGAGGATTGCCGTACAAACGGCATATCAACTCGGCCGTCGGGAGTTTGGAGAGTTGGGTTTGTATTGCGCGCCCTACTTGCAATTTGTTAAGCTAGATTTGAAATTTAAAATTTTGAATTGTGATGTTAGACCGGATAACAGTCATTGAAGGCGATATTACAAAGCAAGAGGTAGATGCGATAGTCAATGCAGCCAACGAATCTCTTTTGGGAGGCGGTGGTGTTGACGGAGCAATTCACCCGGCGGCCGGCCGCGGTTTGTTGGAAGAATGCAGAAAATTGAATGGCTGTGCGACTGGTGAGGCTAAGATTACTGGCGGTTACAGCCTTCCTTGTCGCTGGGTAATTCACACCGTCGGCCCCGTTTGGAAACTTGGCCCCGTCTCGGAAATTGGTACGCGTCGAGAGGATGAGCTGTTAGCTCGAGGTTACCGTAACAGTTTGAGTTTGGCCCAGCAGTACAAAATCCGCACAATTACTTTTCCGGCTATCAGTACGGGCCTGTTTTGTTTCCCCATAGACCGTGCAGCCAAAATTGCCGTATCTGAAGTTCAGCAGTTTCTCGCCAATCATAGCTCTATCGACCAAGTGATTCTGGTTTGTTTTGGCCAATCCGCATATCAGTGCTATTTGAATGCCGCCCAGGATATAGCTTAAGTCGAGCGAACTCCTATATCTCCCAGCTTTTACGAAATAGGAGTGCATCTTGCCCATAAAAATCAATACTAAAAATCTTAGTAGTGATTTAATCATTATATTATTCAGTGAGTAAGAATGAATAAAGTAAATACACCCCTGACACGAACACAGAAGTCTGATACTGCTAACTCGTGTCCTCAACAATACAGCCAATGGTACTATATTAAGCTAATATCAGCCACTAGCTGACTGTAGGTTTCTTGCTGCTTTATTGTTTATTTGGATCTGCGCTGTGTCTGTTGAATTTATCGCGCCATATAACTCACCGCAAAAAACACCAGAAAATTTATCTTTAGAGTCTACTCTTAAGGATCTGGCTGTATTCGATTTTCAGGTTGAAGCCTCATCTCTCGCCAAAGACGTAGCTCGGTTGTTTCAAGCTCACCCGCTGCTTCCGGGAGTTATTTTGACCCTAAATGGCGAATTTTTAGGGATGATATCGCGTCGGCGATTTATGGAACGTATGAGCCGTCCTTACGGAGTAGACATATTTGCTGACAGACCGATTAAAGCCTTGTATCAAATAGATCAAACCGAGCTTTTAATTTTACCCGGAATAGCCTTAATTGTCATGGCAGCTCAGCGAGCCGTGCAGCGGCCGCCGGAACTGCTTTACGAGCCGATTGTTGTGCAGTTAGAACCTCAAGTTTACCGACTTCTAGACGTGCATCAAGTGTTGGTAGCTTTATCTCAAATTCACCAACAAGCTACTTGGTATATTAGCGAACTTTATTACAATTTATCCGTTACGCAATCCGAGCTAGAAGCAGCTAATAGTCAATTAAAAGCAGCTAATTCCGAATTATATCGCCTGGCAAACTCAGATGGCTTAACTCAGGTCGCAAACCGCCACTGTTTTAATGAATACTTAGAGAAAGAATGGCAACAATTGGGAGAAGCAGGAGCAGAACTATCTTTAATTTTATGCGATATTGACTTTTTTAAGAAATACAACGATACTTACGGACATCAGGCGGGAGATGCTTGTTTGCAACAGGTAGCAAAAACTATTGTTGAGGCTGTAAATTACGCAGCAGGCGAAGTTTCGGAAGAGACGATGGTAGCTCGTTACGGAGGTGAAGAATTTGCGGTAATTTTGCCTGGGATTGCACCCGACCTTGCTGTCTCGATTGCAGAGGAAATTAGAGTCTGGGTGAAAAAACTTGAGATTGAAAATATTAAATCACCAGTGTCTTGTTGGGTTACACTGAGTTTGGGAGTAGCTAGTACGGTTCCTCGACCGGAAACTTCAAAAAAAGATTTGATTGCAGCAGCAGACCGTTCGCTTTATCAAGCTAAAGATGCAGGGCGCGATCGAGTAATTTTAGATGCTATCAAATTAGATAAGTAGAAGAGGTTGAGTTCAGGAATTTTTGGCTTATGGAATTGCAGGAATGGCAAAAATTGAGCGAATAAAAAAATATCGCTACTCAGAGGAAGTAGCAGCACATCGGCCGCAGTTAATTGTGGCGATAGATAGGGATTCGATCGCGGTAAGGATGGTTTGGTTGCGGCTTGGCAAATTATTAGCAAGACGCAGGAAGACATCGCGACTGAATTGGCGGCTGAAGGACTCCGTGTGCTAACTTTCGACTAATGGGAGTATGCCTGCGGTGCAGGAAGCACAACTTTATTTCGCTGGGGAGACTTCCGTCCTAACGATTTCTACGCAACTAACAATCTAGCCGACTGGAAACTCCACTTGCAGCCCAACCTTTTCGGACTCCACATCGCCCAAAATCCTTAGGATTGCGAGATAATTAGCGACAAACATACAGTCCGAGACACTGATGGCGGATTCTCGATTTGCGGTGGAACGGGCTTTTTTCTTGGTTGGTTACCGCTAGCAACTGCCTACTGGCAACCCGATTTATTGGAGTGGTTGGATGAAGGCATTAGTGGCAATTTCATGCGCCGCGTAATTCCATTGCCCTAAGCCTAAAGTAGCTCTTTAAGTTGTTGCCAGAGCGAACAAGCAAACCTGATGTTCGACATCGATCGCCCTTTTAAATTTTACAGTCTTGGCGCTCGCCGAACCAAAGTCATCGTTTCCATTACAGATTATCTGGCAAATCGCCTATCGACCTGCCGATGCTAGCCAGCAATTTCTCCAAAGCTTTCATCTGCTTGACGGTGAACGTCGGCACATTCTTTCCCAACTCCCAACGACTGATTGTTTGCGACGAAACGCCAAGCTCTCGGGCCAAATCTTCCTGACTCATCTCCAGTTCTTCTCTGAGCTTCTTCAAATGCGACTCTTCATCTTCTGGTCGCGGAACGGGCTTTTTCGGCATAACCTCGATCGCACATTTTTTATATAAGATGCTTAAGCATCTTGACTAAACAATAAATTGATTAGACAATATGTTTAATAGCCAGTCCAGAACCGTGGAAAGTACAAGGACTGGCTGTAATACCCCTTTGGAAAGGAGCATGAATCGATTATGCCTTATAAACAGCGTCTGAATTCCTGGATTATTGTTCGCCTGCTGCCCAATTTACAAAGAAGCGTCGTGGGTCGGTTTCGCAGTTGGTCGGATGCAGACGGCCAATCGATTTTAGATTTTAGATTTTAGATTTTAGATTGAAGCATTGACCCTACGGATAAATTCTGGGGACAAGTTTCATCGGATACAGGTTTTTTATTTCACCGGTCCTGAGTCTGCTTTCGGAATGAATCCGGGGGCTTGTATCCTGGATGCTTTCGGTCAGATCCACATTTTGCGGCAGTTACTGGCCTCCGATCGCCTAATAGTCGTGTTCGATCCGGGCGATCGCTCCTAGAGCAGTTAGTCCGGTCGGCAGAAACCGGGTTTTTTATCAAAATACTGCATTTGAGGCTTTAACACTCGTGAAAAACCCAGTTTCTTTGGTATTTATGCGTAAGTCCTAGGAGTTTTGAAGCGATTGGACAAGTATTTAGCTTGAATGTGCAATAGTGCGTATAAAATTTGATCGGGCGATCGTCCCTTTTTTACACAGTCGCGCACCAAACTCGCTCTGCCGTCCAGTGCCTATCTGAAGATTCATAAATCCTCAATCCTTCCAATCCGGCAGTTTCCACCATCATCTCAACTTCAGGCAGCGTAAAAGCCGCTTGCAGCGAATCGCTGAACAATTGTTTCTGATGCGAGTTGCAATCTCCCGCATACATCTCCACTAAATTATGCTTAATTTCCTCATCCATAGGTCGGAATAAATCGCGCAAAAATATTGCTCCGTTCGGTTTTAAGACTCGCTTAACTTCGCGCAAAAAGGGCAGCGGATCGGGCAAATGGTGAATAATGCTGTTAGAAATCACCATGTCAAAATAACTGTCTGGATACGGCATAGCTTTAGCATCAATCAGTTCCAGCTTAATTTGCAATCCAACTCCCGCCTCGGACACATTTTCTGCGCCAACTTTCAGCATATTTGGCGACAAATCAATGCAAGTCAACTCCCAGGTCGGACGCAGTTGACAAATGGCGATCGGGATTCTCGCGGTACCAGTCCCCACATCTAAGATTTTCCCAGACATCGGCCCCAAGGCGATCGCACTGTTAGCAAAAGCCGCATTCACCTCAGAAAAATCCATCGAGTCGTACTCAACGGCTTCTTCCCAAGAATCCATAACCTCCGGTTCTAGAACACGCTGCATAAAAGTTGTCTCCTTATCTAACATTTCCAGATGCCGGCTGAGTTTTGCCTCCAAAATCTCGACTAACTCAGGTTCCATATATTCGTAATTGTCCGGGATTTGCAGACAAATAACAATCTTGCCATTGAGACTTTCGGGAAATTTGCTGCGAAGTCGATCGCCATGCCTCTTCTCCATCACAAAAATCAAATCCGCCCAGCCCAGCAAACCCTCAGTTACTCTAACTCTTGCACCTTTTTCAGTTCCAGCCGATCGCACACTGTAGCCACCAACCTTCCGGCAAATCCTCTCAGCAGTCAAACTTCTCCGCTTATTCCGGCTGCAAACAAACAATATCTTAATTTTATCCACCAGTTTAAAAAGCCAAATTCCATCTTATCTGCGTTAATCCGCGTTAATCCGCCGACATCTGCGGTTAAAAAAAGTAATCCAAAATTCCCCCATCGCACCTGCCATATCACAAAAACTCTAAATTGTCAAATCGACCTAAATTTTGCTGACAATTCTTAACTCATAAAATGCGTAAATTGCATAAAAATTTGTAGACATTACATTTGCTGAGTAGTAGATTTTACGAATTTAAAAGGTTTCAGACTACAAAGCCAAAATTAGTCATAATGCCCCTGGAGTATCAAAATCCGATAATAGCTCAAACGGCGCAAATACGTCAAATAAATGAGAATAGAATCAATAGTCAAGGATAGTAATTTTGGGAATTGTCGGGGAGTGATTGAACATTTAAAACAAAAATAACTATTCTATAGTTTTTGCTTATCAAAGCCGCTTGACTTGTCCCGATCGCCCTTTTCCCCTCAAAAATAGTAAGAATGGTCGATCGCCCAATAAATAATCGAATCAACCCCAAGCTAGAACTCTGCTACAATTAGTAAAGCGAAGTCGTTATGAGTTTAATTAAATAGCTATGACCAACCAAACCGTAGAAAACCTAGTAATTATCGGCTCAGGCCCAGCAGGCTACACAGCAGCCATCTACGCCGGGAGAGCAAACCTGAAACCCGTAGTCTTTGAAGGCTACCAAACGGGAGGCGTCCCCGGCGGTCAACTGATGACCACCACAGAAGTCGAAAACTTTCCCGGCTTTCCCGAAGGCATCACCGGGCCCCAACTCATGGATCGGATGAAAGCTCAAGCAGTGCGCTGGGGTGCGCAATTATACACAGAAGATGTAATTTCGGTGGATTTGAGCCAGCGTCCGTTTACAGTGCGATCGGAAGACAGAGAAATCAAAACCCACACCATAGTAATCGCTACAGGTGCGACGGCGAAAAGGCTGGGGCTGCCTAGCGAACACGTATTTTGGAGTCACGGCATTTCTGCCTGTGCGATTTGCGACGGCGCTACCCCAATTTTTAAAGGAGTAGACTTAGCTGTAATCGGCGCAGGCGACACCGCAGCGGAAGAATCTATTTATTTGACAAAATACGGCTCTCACGTACACATGCTGGTGCGGCGCGATCGGATGCGCGCCAGCAAAGCCATGCAAGACCGAGTGCTGAGCAATCCCAAAATAACCGTGCACTGGAACACCGAAGCACTGGATATCTTGGGCGAGGCGGGCGGCAAAATGGACGGGGTGAGAATTAGAAATATCGAGACCGGCGCCGAGAGCGATTTGCTGGTGAAAGGATTGTTTTACGCGATCGGTCACACTCCCAACACTCAACTGTTCCAAGGTCAGCTAGAACTCGACGAAATAGGTTATATCGTGACCAAACACGGTTCGGTAGAAACCAGCGTCGAGGGAGTTTACGCCGTCGGCGACGTGCAAGACCACGAGTTTCGCCAAGCAATTACCGCCGCCGGCAGCGGCTGCATGGGGGCGATGCTGGCAGAACGTTGGCTCTCACTCAACGGTTTAACCCAGGAATTCCATCAAACCCAGGAATCCGAGCAACCCACAGCAGCGCCGGAAGCTCCTCAAGTGCGCAAAACCAGCGAGAACTTTGATATCAAAGACACCCGCCACGAAGGAGGTTATGCTTTGCGGAAGTTGTTCCACGATAGCGATCGACTGATTGTAGTCAAATATGCCTCTCCTAGTTGCGGCCCTTGCCACAGTCTCAAGCCAATTTTGAGCAAAGTAGTAGATGAGTTCGAGGGCAAAATCCATTATGTGGAAATTGACATCGAAGAAGATCCAGAAATTGCTGAAAATGCTGGCGTGATTGGTACGCCGACGATTCAGTATTTCAAAGACAAAGATTTGGTGGCTGAGCTCAAGGGAGTTAAGCCCAAAAGCCAGTACCGCGAGTTAATTGCCAGCAATTTGTAGGAAGGCAAATTAGCTAAGACTTTTTAACCGCAGATATCTGTGGATGAACGCTGATGTAATCTTATCTGCGTTCATCCGCGTTCATCTGCGGTTAAAAAGTCTTCTTATGGTTTCCGGTAAATATTGATATGCTGATGAAAACAAATCTGACGCACTAATTATTAGTTATGGCTCAAAGCCGCCTCGGACTGCCGCGATTTCTCAACAGTACCTCACCGTCAAGCCTGTCCATGAAAATGATGTGGGCAGGTTTGACAATAACTGCCGTGTTTATACTGGTAGCCACCTTGTCTCCAGCTATGCAAGCTTGGGGATGGCTGCAAAATCCTACCGATGCTTTGATTAACCCCATCCACGAACCGCCGTCGGCGAATTATTGGTTTGGTACTACCCGCAGCGGCTACGATGTGTTTTCCCGCACGCTGTTTGCTTCTCGGGCCGCTTGGCAAGTGGTGATTTTAGCAACATCTTTGAGTTTGTTTATTGGTGTGCCGCTGGGTCTGGTTAGCGGTTATTTGGGCGGTAAGCTCGATCGAGTGTTGTTATTTTTAATGGATACAATTTATACTTTGCCGGGGCTGCTGCTTTCTTTGACCCTAGCGTTTGTAGTGGGAAAAGGAGTTTTGAATGCTGCGATCGCCCTGAGCATTTCCTACATCCCTCAATACTACCGCGTCGTCAGGAATCACACCGCCAGCGTCAAAACCGAATTATTTGTCGAAGCCGCCCGAGCAATGGGCGCTGACACTTGGACCGTGCTTTCGCGCTACCTGTTTCTGAATGTGATTCAGAGCGTACCTGTGCTGTTTGCGCTCAACGCTGCCGATGCAATATTAACATTAGGAGGTTTAGGATTTCTCGGATTAGGGCTTCCCGAAACAACTCCCGAATGGGGACACGACTTGCGTTTAGCTTTAGATGCGCTACCTACTGGCATTTGGTGGACAGCTTTGTTTCCCGGTTTGGCAATGACTTTAATGGTAGTGGGACTATCTTTGGTGGGGGAAGGATTAAACGAATTTGTGAACCCTCGCCTGCGGAATCAGCAGTAATTTGGCTCGCGGTCAAATTAAGTTCGCCGCCAGGACTTTAGTTTTTTCTTCTTCTTCTCTATTCTTCCTTCGCGCACTTCGCGTCTTCGCGGTTCGTTAAATAGGTATTATTTAATTGCTTCCGGAGTCAATCAATCAGTGGAGAAATTAGGCTCAAAAAAACCGAGATTATAAGTGAGGAGGTGAAATGATGAAAAATATTCCCCGTATAGAATATCTCAAAGTCCAAAATTACCGTGCTTTGCACAATCTTGAACTCAAACATCTCACCCCCTTAACTGTATTCTTAGGTCCCAACGGTAGCGGAAAGTCAACTATTTTTGATGTTTTCGCTTTCCTATCCGAATGTTTTACCGAAAGCCTCAGAAAAGCCTGGGATAGACGGGGCAGATTTCGAGAATTACGCACCAGAGACAGCGAAGGCTGCATTATCATTGAATTAAAATATCGAGAGACATCCGCATCGCCTTTAATTACCTATCATCTCGCTATAGATGAAGAAAATAATCGTCCCTTCATTGCTGAAGAATGGTTGCATTGGCGACGCGGACAATCGGGAAAAGGAAAACCCTTTCGTTTTTTAGACTTCAAAAAAGGGGAAGGACAAGTCATTAGTGGCGAAAGTCCTGATGAAGAAGGCGAAAGGATAACCGAAAAACTAGAATCATCGGAATTTTTAGCAGTAAATACATTAGGACAATTTGCCAAACATCCCCGTGTTAGCGCATTAAGACGTTTTATTACAGGCTGGTATTTATCATATTTAACTGCAGATCATACCCGCAGCCTTACCGAAGCAGGTGCACAGGAAAGATTGTCCGCCACAGGGGATAATTTACCAAATGTTATCCAATACCTAAAAGAACAACATCCCCAACGGTTAGAAGAAATATTAAAAACCCTTTCCGTTCGTATTCCACGCCTCGAAAAAGTCGAAGCCTCAATCATGCAGGATGGCCGACTTTTGTTGGAAATTAAAGATGCTCCTTTTTCTCATCCAATTCTGGCAAAATTTGCCTCGGATGGTACGTTAAAACTATTAGCTTATCTAACAGTCTTATACGATCCTAGTCCCCCCCAATTAGTAGGAATAGAAGAACCAGAAAATCATCTACATCCGCGCTTGTTGCCCCATATAGCAGAAGAATGTCGTGCTGCTTCTGCTAATACTCAATTAATGGTGACAACCCATTCTCCTTTTTTTGTGGATAGTTTGAAGCCAGAGGAATTGTGGGTATTATATCGAGATGAAAAAGGTTTTACTCAAGCAAAAAGAACCGCAGATATGCAGAGAGTCAAACAATTTATGGAACACGGTGCATTACTGGGTTCGCTATGGATGGAAGATTTCTTTGATGTGGGAAATCCGCTTAAAAATGCGGGTGCACCGCAAAAATTTTAAACTGAAAATAAAGAGAAGGTGAGCACTTTGCCTCTTGTTTTTTTTGTGGGAGAACCATCCCTAGAATTAGCTTTGGCCGAGCTTTTGCCGAAAATATTGCCATCAAATGTTACCTCTAACATTCATGGTTATGGAGGAAAAGATGAATTTTTTAAGAAAGTGCCTAATCGTTTGAAAGGTTATCAACCATCGCTTCCCCCAGATTGGAAAATTGTTGTTTTAATAGATGAAGATCGAGAAGATTGTCTTAAATTAAAAAAGCAACTAGAAGATATGGCAATATTAGCCGGATTAATCCCTAAATCTTCCTGTCAAAAAGATAAATCATTTCAAGTCTTAAATCGAATTGTAGTTGAAGAATTAGAAGCGTGGTTTTTCGGCGATGTTGAAGCAATTTGCCAAGCTTATCCTAAAGTCTCTGCCAATTTAGCTAAACAAAAAGGGTATCGCGACCCCGATGCTATTAAAGGGGGTACATGGGAGGCTTTGGAAAGAGTCCTGCAAAAAGCTGGATATCATCTGGGAGGACTACAAAAACTGAAAGCCTCTAGCGAAATTTCTAAATATATGAATCCTGAATCAAATCGCTCTAAAAGCTTCCAAGTATTTTATCAAGGTTTATTAGAAATCATCGATAGTAAGCAGGTATAATCAACTTTATAGACAATTTTCGCTCTCGTCCTTGCTAAGCTAGGAGCACGATCGATGATTTAGATCTCAAACCTAGAGCCGCGCTTTCGGAGGACACGCTGTAAATAAATGTAACAAAACTTTGAGCGATCGCACCAGCGTCCTACCCCTCCACATCTTGAAGCGCATCCTGCAGCTTATGCTTTCTCCAACAATAGCAAGCACATCGCTAACTGGGTAAATTTTTCTTCCCTTGCAGAGTTATCATCGGTCGGAAGTTGCAGCAACGCCCGCTGTGGCTTTTGTTCCGTCTGCTGGAAATTATCAAGACAATTCGGGAATGCTACCTCAAATTGATTGAAGGGCTTTATCGAATCTTCACACTGTCACGATATATTTAAAGGAACCGTGAAGTTATACTTCGGGAAGATGGCGAATTGTGTTTTTTGTGACACAGTGCCAGAGCCCAAGTGCGAGCTCAAAGCCAACAAATTTTAGAGCAGTTGGCAGCCGAGAGTTGCGCGGTGGGTTAATTCTCAGTAGAATTTATCCGGGTGGTTTTTGCGGATGACGCGACAAACTCGTGTCGAACTGCTTAAATAAGAAAGTGACGTTAAGAACTTAATGTGATTTAACGTCAAAATTAAACCCAATTTCTGAAAATTGAGCTAACTTAACAAAGAAAGCCCCTGTTGCACAACTCAACCCGCAACGCTTCATTTGGGGTCAGAGTCGGTTTCTAATCCAGAGTTGCCGGCTTAAAACTAAAGCTACGAGCTTTATTCAATCGCAGATTGCGTATGATTCAATTCAGGGAAACAGGGTAATGATGGGTGTATCTACACGGATTGTATTGGTCCCAATTCCGGCAAGTCAAAAACTGTCTGCTAACTGTCTGGCCAACTACGCCGCAGCCGTTCACCCAGATATGCGCAGAAAACAGCGCCGTTTGATCGTGCGAAAGTTTTTGCGGGCAGTTCTCAGGATTTAGCAGATCGAGACACGAGTCCCTATTGTCAAGCTAAGCTGACAGAGTTTTCCTAGTTCTTGGCAAACAATGGAAAACAACTTCCATTTTTTGTGAGAAAGGCTACAATCGGGAAGGTCTTTGCAAGATCCGATTCTCCCGGTTTGGTGCTTCGACCCTATGCTGTTGCATTTGAAGCAGCAGATCCGCATCCAAAATGGCGAAAATTTGCGGTGCAACTGTCATGTCTGACAACCAGAGTAAAGCACTAGGCGAATCAAAAGTTCGACACCTCGAACACAAAAGTTAGAGGGCTCCGTGCCGGAAAACTTGTACGGGTAAAAGATCAAAGTACCGAGTTAAAAAGCCAGTATTTTTTGAGGTGCGGTCGCTCGCATTTCATGGTTTGCTTCTGGGGGCAAGGTATCGCAGATGATGTGGTAACTCGCTCCGAAAGAAAAAGCCGCAGGCTCAATCCCAAGTCGCGATGTTAAATTTTGCGATCGATTGAATGCGATCGCGGCTTCAAACGCGAACTCGAACTTTGACTCATAAAACTGGTGCAGTTTCGGTAACAGATTCAGCTAGCAGACAGAAAATCCCACTATTTTTTCCTGCGGGAATGTCAATACTGGCTAACTTGTCTAAACTACAAACAGACACTATTCCACTGTTATTTATTCTTTAATTCAGGAGCATGAGGAAGACGGCATGATCCAGGCTAACACCGTACTCGAAAACACAATCACACCCGAAATGGAAACAATCGAGTTGCTTCGGACCGCCGAAAGCGTTCTACCTGAGAGCGAGTTGGAACTCTTTATCGACGAAGAAGACGATCGAGAAGAATTCTTAGACTCTCAATCTGAGGAGGACACTAAATCTGGCAAAGGCGCCAAAGCCCGCCGTCGGGCACAGGCTAAGAAAAAGCATTATACTGAAGACTCTATTCGTCTTTACCTGCAAGAAATCGGTCGGATTCGACTGCTGCGAGCTGACGAAGAGATTGAACTAGCGCGCAAGATTGCAGATTTGCTGGAATTAGAGCGAGTTCGAGAACAACTGCTCGAAGAGTTAGACCGCGAACCTAAAGACAGCGAATGGGCTAATGCTGTAGATATGGCACTCCCTGCATTCCGTCACCGACTCCACGTCGGTCGGCGCGCCAAGGAGAAAATGGTGCAATCAAACCTGCGTTTGGTGGTATCGATCGCCAAAAAATACATGAATCGCGGTTTGTCTTTCCAAGATTTGATTCAGG
Organism: Microcoleus sp. AR_TQ3_B6; assembly: GCF_036702785.1. Lineage (NCBI taxonomy): Bacteria > Bacillati > Cyanobacteriota > Cyanophyceae > Oscillatoriales > Microcoleaceae > Microcoleus > Microcoleus sp. AR_TQ3_B6. Next base: position 90,470 of record NZ_JAUBVJ010000013.1, read on the forward strand.
AAGGCTCTTTGGGTCTGATCCGGGCCGCTGAAAAATTCGATCACGAAAAAGGCTACAAGTTTTCTACCTACGCAACTTGGTGGATACGTCAAGCCATCACTAGGGCAATCGCCGACCAATCCCGCACTATCCGCCTGCCGGTTCACCTTTACGAAACCATCTCGCGGATTAAGAAAACTACCAAGCTACTGTCTCAGGAAATGGGTCGCAAGCCTACGGAAGAAGAAATTGCTACCCGCATGGAAATGACGATCGAGAAGTTGCGGTTCATTGCTAAGTCCGCACAGTTGCCCATCTCTCTAGAAACTCCGATCGGCAAAGAGGAAGACTCGCGTCTGGGAGACTTTATTGAATCTGACGGGGAAACGCCAGAAGATCAAGTCTCGAAAAACTTGCTCAGGGAAGACTTGGAAAGCGTTTTGGATACTCTCAGCCCCCGAGAACGGGATGTATTGCGGCTGCGTTACGGCTTAGATGACGGACGGATGAAGACCTTGGAGGAAATTGGTCAAATCTTTAACGTCACCCGCGAGCGGATTCGCCAAATCGAGGCTAAAGCCCTGCGTAAGTTGCGCCATCCCAACCGGAACAGCATCTTGAAAGAATATATCCGCTAGAGTAATTTTCTAGCATCACCCAAAAGAGTGATTCGCACTCTTTTTTTGGGGTGGGGAACTCCCCGCCCCCGGTTTGAACTATAGCTGTTAAATTTTGTGCGGCTAACTGCGCGGAGCAATTGCTGTTTGCTGCCCAAATTGCTCTGCCAAAATGTTGGGAGTCCGTAACGGAACTCCCAAGCTTTGCAGTGTCACAAAAGTCTTAACTAAAAAATTAGATCAGGCCCCAAAAGTGAAGCACGCCTTGACCGGAAACCAATTCGATGATGACAGCGGCAGAGAAACCAATCATCGCCAAACGACCGTTCCAATTTTCGGCTCCTTCGCTGAAGCCCCAGTTCCAAGCGTTGCGTTTTTGTTCTTGCATAGTGCGAACTCCTTTCGTTAACTTTTGTAAGGCTTATGTAAATAAATATAACAGTGACTTGAAAAAAGTGCAAGCTTGTGTACCATGATATCGGTCACAAGGGTCGATCGACCTTGATGATTTTGCCTAACGAGGAAAAATAGCCAACTCGGTATCGGGGTCAAACAAGTGAATCTTGTCATGGGCGATGGCCAACCAAAGCTCCTCGCCAACTCGGACCGATCGCTCAGGAGGAACCCGCACTTGCATCCGCACGGCCGGAGCATCCGTCAAACAGACCCGCAAATAAGTTTCGTGTCCCAGAGCCTCTACAATTTCCACTTGTACCGAAAGATTTTTCGTAGCAGGGGGGTGAATGCTCAGATGTTCCGGCCGAATGCCCAAAATTAGCCCTCGTCCGTCATATTGTTGTAGACTTTTTGCCCAAATATCGGGTAAAGTAAAGCGAAATTGCGGGTGATAAATCAACAGCGGGGCAGTAAATTGCACCGACAAAAAATTCATCGGCGGAGAACCGATAAACTCAGCCACAAACAGATTAGCCGGCTTGTTGTAAAGCTCTAGAGGTTGAGCTACTTGCTGAAGCTGGCCGACCTTCATAATAGCAATCCGATCGCCCATAGTCATCGCCTCAGTTTGGTCGTGAGTTACATAAATAGTTGTAGTTCCCAACTGTCGCTGCAACTGTACAATTTGCGATCGAGTTTCGGCCCTCAATTTCGCATCAAGATTCGATAGCGGTTCGTCCATCAAAAAAACTTCAGGATTTCGAGCCATCGCCCTACCCAAAGCTACCCGCTGCTTTTGCCCTCCGGAAAGTTGTTTCGGCAAGCGATGTAAAAGAGATTCTATTTGCAATAATTCAGCTACCTCCCGCACTCGTTTTCCTACTGCCTTTTCCCGTTCCGACAAATAGCGCAAACCCGGAGGAAACTTGCGAGTTGCTCCTCCTAAAAAGTCCTCAAACAAAGGATAAACTAGATGATTTTTAAAAGAATTAGAAGCTAAATAATTAATAAGATCTTCTACCTTATTCCTAATTTTTTCTATATTCTGGATGCTTCCTTCTTCTCCTTGTATCTTCCCCCTTCTTCCTTCTTCCTTCTTCCTTCTTCCTTCTTCCTTCTTCCTTCTTCCTTCTTCTTTCTCCCTTTCCGAGCGTCGCAATCCAAAGGCGAGATTATCGTAAACTGTTAAGTGAGGATAGAGAGCATAATTTTGAAATACCATAGCGATATCTCGGTCTTTAGGAGGCAAATCGTTAACCAGCCGATCGCCCACCCAAATATTGCCGGCCGTCAAGACTTCCAAACCAGCGATCGATCGCAGCAAAGTGCTTTTTCCGCAGCCCGAAGGCCCCACCAGCACCATGAACTCGCCGTCTTCGACCGTCAGGTTAATGCGTCGCAAAACGCTGTTAGACAAAGGGCGATCGGCCACAGGCGAGACACTTTCGGCGACGCTGTTTGCTTCTTTTTCCTGTTCTCCTTGGCGGAGCGGAAAACTTTTGTAGATATTTTCTAATACAACTTGCGCCATCAAACAATTTTAGATTTTAGATTTTAGATTTTAGATTGGGCATGGGTATGGGGTAGGGGGCATTGGTAATTGGGGTATTCCAGGAAGGAGGAAGTTCGGCAACGAGCAGTATACAGGATTTAAATGATTTAACGAATTGATGTTGAATTCAGAAGTCAGAGGTCAGAAATCAGATTAATTCCCAATGCCCAATGCTCAATGCCCTGCGCGGGCCAATGCCCAATGCCCAATGACTATTGACTGCTCATAACTTTGATAATTTTTTCACCCGGATTGAGGTCAAAAACTCGATCGCCTGCAGCATCTTTCCCCCAAAAAGCTATAGCATCAGTAGCCGAGCGCAGTAGACGGCCAGAATTAGTTAAAAGTTTAACATCCGTATCAGGAACAGCGCGCAGCAAGCCAACTAAAGCATCTTTAGGCTCTGCGAAGCGAAAAGCTTGAGTGCCAATTTCGCCGCGGTTAGTAAGTCTGACAGAACCTGCAGGCATTCGTTTTGCCCAACCCAACTCGGAAAATAGCACCAGACTGTCGTCCGGGTCGAGAGTGATGCAACCCACCAACTGTTCCTGCTTCCGCAACCTGGTTACTTGAAAACCCTGGGCGGTGCGGCCCATTGGTGGCAGTTGTTCTTCATCGATATCAAACCGGAGGACTCGACCTCCAGAAGTTGCGATCGCCACTTGCTCGCCGACTTTACCCAGACTCGCGCAGCGCAGGCGATCGTCCTCCTTGAGTTTAACAACAGTAACGCCGCGATTAGTCAAATCAGCAAATTCCTGCATCGGCAAGCGCTTAATTTTGCCTTGCTGAGTCAGAGTTACTAAATCCGCCGCCTCCGAATTTTCCGGCAAAATAAAGTGTGCGACTGTGATTTCCGACAAAGCCGAACCGGCACTTTCTTTAGTAGCACTCGGCGACAACAAACTGACGATCGGCGTTCCCCGGTCTTTGCCGTTAATTGTAGGAATATCAGCTACTTTCAGCGGGTAAGCTTTGCCGTTAGGAGTTAAGACGACCACAGTGCGATCGGTTTTTGTCAGCTTTGCGGTCACAATAAAATCTTCATTTTTTTCTAAAGCTGAAACTGATTTTTCGCGACTTTTCGACGAGCGCGGACGTTCCCCCGCCGCCCGGCGCCGCACGTACTGCTTGTGCGTAAATTCAACAAGAGTTTCCTCTGCCTCTTTTGAGGGCAACAAGTTAGGGGCAACGGTTGCTGCCGACAACGGCTTCAGTGCAGAATTTTTCTTACTTGAAACTTGTGGTTCGGCGTTTGGGGCGCGTCCCGCTGCCCCATTGACGAATTTAGTGCGGCGTTCGTCAGCGTACTTGCGTTTGAGCGATCGAAATTCCTTCTTCAAAGCCTTCAAAAGTTCCCGCCTGTCACTCAACAACCGCTGCAATTCTTGAATATTCGCTATCAACTCATCAAACTCAGACTGCAAATTTTGCCTTTCCAAACCCGTCAGCCGACGCATCGGCATCGCCAAAATCGCATCAGCTTGACTTTCGCTCAAATTGAGGCGAACTTGCAAAGTTTGCTTAGCAGTAGTACCGTCAGGAGAATTTCTGAGAATGTCGATGGCAGCATCGAGATTTGTCAAAGCCAACATTAAGCCTTGGACAATGTGACAGCGGCGTTCCGCAGCCTGCAACTCGTAATTGTAGCGGCGGGTAAGAGTCACTTCCCGGAAATCCAGAAATTCCTGCAACAATTGTCTCAGCGTCAACTGTCGGGGTTGACCGTTGACAATTGCCAGCAAAATCGCGCCAAAATTTGTTTGTAGGTCTGTTTGTTGATAAAGACGAGCCAGAACCGCTTCTGGGGTAAATTCCCGCTTGAGTTCAATCACAACTCGAATGCCTTCGCGATCGCTCTCATCGCGCAAATCAGCAATACCATCGAGTCGGCCGGCATTAACCAACTCCGCCACCTTTTCAATCCAAGCCGCCTTATTTACCTGAAACGGAAACTCGGTCACGACGATCGCCGTTTTACTGCGCACCTTGCGATTCCCAGGCACCTCTTCTACCCCCGCCACACCCCTCACCGAAATGCTACCTTTACCCTTAGTGTAGGCATCAACAATGCCCTCTGTAGCGACGATTTCTCCCCCGGTCGGGAAATCAGGACCAGGAATCAGTTGCAGCAACTTCTCGTCCGAGAGTTCCGGGTTTTCAATCAAAGCAATTAAACCGTCTACCACCTCGCCCAAATTGTGTGGCGGGATATTAGTTGCCATGCCCACAGCAATGCCAGCACAGCCGTTGAGTACCAGAAACGGCAGCTGAGCAGGCAGCGCCGTCGGTTCCTGCTGCGAACTGTCAAAGTTAGCAGTAAAATCAACAGTTGCATCGCCGACTTGGGTAAGCATCGCTTCGTGGGCGATCGGTGCCAGCCTAGTTTCCGTATAGCGCATAGCAGCCGCCGGATCATTGTCCACCGAGCCGAAATTGCCGTGACCCGCCAGCAAAGGATAGCGGCTCGAAAACTCCTGAACCATGCGCACCAGAGCGTCGTAAACCGATTGGTCGCCGTGGGGGTGATATTTTCCCAAAACATCTCCGACGACCCGGGCGCACTTGCGGTAAGGTCGGTCTGGCGTCAGACCGAGTTCGTGCATCGCGTACAAAATTCGACGGTGAACCGGTTTTAAACCGTCGCGGACATCAGGCAAAGCTCGCCCGACGATCACACTCATGGCATATTCGAGGTACGATTGCTGCATCTCGGCGTGCAGAGCCGTAGAAATTACTTGCCCGGAAAGTAGGTTGAGTTGTTTAGCCATGAGTCCTTGTGTCCGTTAATTCCTGAGTGAAGACAGCCTCTGTCAATAATGCCGAGGTTGCCTGCCTCGAGTGAAAAGCGTTTGCCACAGGCGAACCGAAATTTCGGTCCCAGCGCCCTGTTGGAGAATAAAAATAAACTTAACTTGTGAAAGCAGAATCAGAGTGCCGAAGACGGGCAACACTTGCCTCTTACTCTCCACTCTTACCCTAACCTCTATGTTGCCTTCATTTGCGCCTACCTGTCTATTTACCTTCAGCCCTGAGAAGGTTGATTCACAGGAGAACACGGAATGCCAGAAGCTCAGAACGTAGTGAGGCTTTAGCCGTTCCTAGGAAAGCGTCACTAGGGACTAAAGTCCCCGCCAATCTATGATAGAATTTATTTGTAATTAGGAATAACCCTCTACGCGAAAAAATATTCTATTCAGGAAAAAAAGCTGATTGCTCTCGTCTCGGTACAGCCGTAGCGTGGAGCAATCAGCAAGGGTAGAAGAGGGATCGTACCGTATTTTGGCAAGCCTGAAGGACTCCGAAAGGATTAAAAATAAAAGTAAGCGCAATTGCAATACCTCTTGTACTGGTACTTGTGTAGAGCTTGTAGACACCCTTGGATTGCGAGTGAAGTCCAATTTTGGGGCTATTAAAGAATCGAGCGTCGCGGTAACTCGCTGAGAGTGTCAAAAATGCCGACATTGAAGAATTCAGCAGTCAAAAGCTCTCCTGGCGACCTTTCCTAGTCTGACAAACGCTGGATGAACCGAAGCGTCGATATTTTAAGCAGTCTCGACGATCGGTCAAAACTGAGAATTAGGAATCTCCAACAACCCCGCTAGATTCGCTACTCCGCATGCTGCGGCGGGACTATGTGAATAAACATGGCTTGATTCTAAGAGCAGGAAAGAAATTAATTGTCACACCTCGCCGACTCTAATACCAGTTTCAAACAAGAATGCAACTGTAGGTCCGTACTCCAAACCCATATCCAGTAAGTCCCCATCTAAAATCTAAAATCTAAAATCTAAAATGGTAGAAGCCGGAGGCTTGACCGAAAGAGAGGATACTATAGTCGTGGACGCACTGGTAGTCAAAAACCGAGTTTTTTCATAGCAATACTTTGTTATAACCCCCCGAAACGATCAAAAACCCGGTTTCGAGGCGTCGTCCAGGCGTCCAGGATTGTACGAGAAACATGCTACCTGAGAATCAGGAGACTCTCGCCAGTGTCAGGTCTAGTTATAAAAAACAACTAAACTGTATGTGTGTAGTAGTCTAAATGATGATGGTACTGGATGCTTCTAGGCATCTGTACACCCTCTCAGAGCTAGTGGCTCAAGTATATACATACCGGTTTTGCAGGGTTCCCGGCTCATGGCGCTAAAAACTCTGCATTTTTGACGGGGAATGTAGTGCCCGTGCCGTGTTCCTCTTTGGACTACAGTCACAAAGTTTCTATACTTCCCATATTTATTTATGAAAACCGTTCTGATTGTAGAGGACGATTTGGTTAATGCTCGGGTTATTTCCAAAATTTTGACTAAGCGGGGGAGCTTAGCGGTGAAGCACACGGAAAATGTTGAAGAGGTGATGCAGATTGCTGCCAACGGCGAAGCTGATTTGATTTTAATGGATGTGTCACTTTCGCACAGCGTGTACCAGGGCAAATCTGTTGACGGCATTAAGATTACTCAACTGCTCAAAGCTGACCCGCAAACGGCCTCCCTGCCGATTATTTTGGTGACTGCTCACGCGATGGCCGGTGATAAAGAAACATTTCTGGATCAAAGCGGTGCCGACGGTTACATCTCTAAACCTGTGGTAGACCATCAAGATTTTGTCAATCAGATCAAGGCTTTGCTGCCTGATTGAGTGAACCATACATCAAGAAGGAAGAAGAAGGAAGAAGGAACAACGAACAAGGAAGAAAGAATTGTTTGTTGGAACCAACAAACAATTAAAACTCTTGAAGTACAAAGTTTTCTTGAATTCTGACTCTTCCTTTGGACCTCCCGATCGCACAATTTTATGTGTTCTGATGTGTAATTAGTGAGGAAAAACTAGAAACCTGCTACCTGAGAATCAGGAGACTCTCGCCAATGTCAGGTCTAGTTATAAAAAACAACTAACCTGTATGTGTCTAGTAGTCTAAATGATGATGGTACTGGATGCTTCTAGGCATCTGTACACCCTCTCAGAGTTAGTGGCGCAAGTATATACATACCGGTTTTGCAGGGTTCCCGGCTCATGGCGCTAAAAACTCTGCATTTTTGACGGGGAATGTAGTGCCCGTGCCGTGTTCCTCTTTGGACTACAGTCACAAAGTTTCTATACTTCCCATATTTATTTATGAAAACCGTTCTGATTGTAGAGGACGATTTGGTTAATGCTCGGGTTATTTCCAAAATTTTGACTAAGCGGGGGAGCTTAGCGGTGAAGCACACGGAAAATGTTGAAGAGGTGATGCAGATTGCTGCCAACGGCGAAGCTGATTTGATTTTAATGGATGTGTCAGTTTCGCGCCTCGTGTACGACGAGAGCAAATCTGCTGACCGCATTAAGATTGCTCAACTGCTCAAAGCTGACCCGCAAACGGCCTCCCTCCCGATTATTTTGATGGCTGCTAGCCCGATGGTCGGTGAGCAAGAAACATTTATGGAGCAAAGCGGTGCCGACGGTTTCATCTCTAAACCTGTGCAAGACCATCAAGATTTTGTTAATCAGATTAAGGCTTTGCTGCCTGATTGAGTGAACCATACATCCAGAAGGGAGAAGAGGGAAGAAGGAAAAAGGAAGAAGGAAGAAAGAATTGTTTGTTGGAACCAACAAACAATTAAAACTCTTGAATTACAAAGTTTTCTTTAATTCTGACTCTTCCTTCTTCCTTTGGATGTCCCGATCGCACAATGCTATGAGTTCTGACTTTTAATTAGTTAGGAAAAATTTGAGATTTTTCAAATCATGAGAGCGAAGTGTGCGTTGCGGCGAGGAACCAACCTATCCTCAAAGCTCGCAACGCTGTTCGCTCATTTATGCAATCTCAAAACTCTTATTAGTCTTCGTCCTCATCGAAATCAAAACCGATATCATCATCATCGTCAGGATCGGCCCCCAAGGCATCATCCTCTGTCTCAGCGACAAAATCGTCCTCATCAACCTCAACTTCCTCAAAATCCTCATCAGCCTCAAGGTCAGACCCGCGCCCCATCTCAAAACCAGTGTCGAGCGTATAAGCGCGGCGCGCCGTACGGTCATCAAGTACCACATTTTCCTGCAAATCGTTGATGTCGTCATCAAACACAGTACCGTCAAAAGCAGCATCCTGAACCCCAGCATCCTCATAGGCATTGAACCCAGTACCCGCAGGAATCAGGCGGCCGATAATCACATTTTCCTTCAGCCCCCGCAGCCAGTCAGACTTACCTTCGATCGCAGCCTCAGTCAACACCCGCGTAGTCTCCTGGAAGGAAGCAGCGGAAATAAAGCTATCAGTATTCAGCGAAGCCTTAGTAATCCCCAGCAACACCGGAGTATAATCTGCCGGCGCTCCACCAGTAATTGACATCGCCTCATTCACCTGCTCAACCTGCCGCAATTCCACCAACTCGCCCGGGAGCATTGTAGTATCGCCGCCATCTTCCATCCTTACCTTGTTAGTCATCTGGCGGACGATTACCTCGATGTGTTTATCAGAAATATCCACACCTTGAGACTGATACACCGACTGCACCTCATTCACCAAAAATGTCTGCACCTGTTGGAAACTCTCCAAAGCCGCCTCAAAAGTAGGCTTCCGCTCTTTGAGCACCTGGAAGAACACCTCTAGAATTTCGTGAGGGTTAGCAGGCCCGTCGGTTAAAGGTTCGGCGACGCCCACACGCTGTCCGTCGGACACGATCGGGTTTTGACCGGGTAACAAAGGATACTCCTCTATCCGGCCATCATCCTCTATCACCGCCAGTTCCACCACATCGTCATCGGTAACTACTCGAGCTGTCCCCGGCCGCTTGGCTAAAATACAGGCTTCCTTCGGCTTGCGCCCTTCGAGCAGTTCCTCAATCCGTGGCAAACCCTGAATGATATCCCCAGTCTTTGCTCGCTCAAATACCAGAATCACTAAGTTGTCGCCCCGCTGCACTAAGTCGCCGTCGTCTACGTGCAGCACTGCACCGGCGGAAACCCGGTAAGGACGAGCTACCCTGAGCAAGAGTTTCGCTGATTCTGTTTCTGATGCGGGTATCACCTTCACAACTTGGCCGGACTCTTCGAGAATAACCCCGGGAGCAATTTCGGTACCAGCCACTAGGAGTTGACCCGGACTTACGTCCGGTGTGCCGGCGACTGAGATTTCTATAGAATCGGCATCTCTCATCACCAACAGTCGGCGCACGGGTTCGTTAATTCCCTCGCGGATGCCCCGAACGATGCCGGCTTCTTTGCACAGAATCTCGGTGCGGGCGACTACTGCTCCGGGCGCGATTCTCTGTCCGTCTTCGACTAAGAGCCGGGTGTGGGTGCTGCCCTGTGTGGGGTCAGCAGATACGTCCCGCCGAATCACTAGGGATTCTAATATCACTAGCTGCAAGCGGAATGTCTTGGAAGCTCGATCGCTCCCATCGGCTACTGTTATGCCGGACTCTTGCGAGGCTGTAAGGTCTTCTGGCGAACCCCAAGCGGGTCCGGAACCGTCTGCCCCAAAAGCTATTGCATCGTCCTCATCGGGCAGCAGCTCGATATCTGCGGCCAGTTGCGGAGCTCCGGTACCTATTTCTAAAATAAGCTGAGTCCGCAGCAGTTCTAATCCTTCGACTGATTTGACTCGCTCCCCATCTTTATAAGGCAGTCGCTGTACTGCTTTTAAAGAGATTGATTCGTTGAGCGCGGTCTGAGAAGGTACTGGGGGCTTGTCGGGTACGGCAAATTCTACGACTGGTCGCAGCAGCAATGCTGGGCCTTCGGGTGTTTCGATATACTCGGCATAGCCCAATTCTTCGGCAATTAAGCCTGGGAAAATTTCTTGACCGGCGTTGACTATTTGACCTTCTCCGAATGTTAGCGGCGGGCGGTCTACTACATGGAGCGTGCCTGGTTTGATGACTATTTCCCGGAGGATGTCGTTTTTTTGAGTGATTTCTACGGCGCCGCTGGTTTGGCAGAAAATATCTTTGACGACTTCTGTACCGGCTTCTACGTACTGACCGTCTTCGACTAGCAGCAGAGATATATCTTTGTTCACTTCGTGGCACTCTTCTGGTATCCAGAGCAGGGTGCCGCCTTTGACTACTTCGTAGCCTAGTTTGGCTTTGCCGCGTTTGTGGACTTCTACGCCGCCGTATTTGACTATGCCGCCTGTTGCTGTGCGGTAGCTGTCGTCGAGCAGTTCGGCGACGACTTCTCCGTTGATGACTTTGCTCCCGGGTGCGGTTTTGAGGGAAAACCGCTGTTTTGAGGCTGTTTCGATTGTGTAGTGGTCGCGGCCGCCTGCGCTTTCGGCTCGCACGACTGCTTGGTCGAGCAGGACTTGGGCGGTGATGATTTCGATTTCTCTGGGGTCTGCGATGCGGACTACGCCGCCGTGTTCGGAGATGAGTTTGGTTTCGGCTATGACGCTTTCGGCGGGAATGCGAGAGCCGTTTTTGACTGCTGGTTCGGCGCCGGGGGGCAGGTTGTAGACTTCTCCTGAGAGTATCCAAATCAGCCCGCCTTTGCTGGCTGTGCGGGTTGTGTTCCCTTGGCGGTCTGTTTTTTCTTCTGGTACTAGGTCTGCAAATTTGGCTTCTCCGGCTAGGTCGGAGGCTACGTCTGTGGTGACTTTTTCTGTTGTTTTGCGGGCGGCGCGACCGACGATGGGCACTTCTGCTAGAACTTGACCTGGTATGGCGCGCTGTCCGTCTTTGACCATTAAGGTTGAACCCTGGACGATGGCTAGTTCGATTTTGAGTTTTTGATTTTTGGCGCCGGATTTACCTTCTTCAAAGCCGTCGCCTTCAAATATGAGTTTGCCGTTGTTTTCGGCGACCAGTGCTTCTTCGCCGTGTCTGGTGCGGAAGGCGCGGGTTCGCAGGTTTTTAAATTTGACTGTGCCGGGGAAGGGTGCGCGTTCTTGTTTGGCGACTTCTCCGGTGAATACGCCTCCGGTGTGGAAGGTGCGCATGGTGAGCTGGGTTCCTGGTTCGCCGATCGACTGAGCTGCTATTATGCCGATGGCTTCTCCCATGTCTACCATTTTTAGGTGGGCGAGGCTCCAGCCGTAGCAGTGCTGACAAACTGAGCGGGTTGATTCACAGGTCAGGGGCGATCGTAAATATACTTCTGTGACTCCTGCTTTACCTATTTCTGCTGCTAACTCTTCGGTTATTGCTTGATTTCGGACTGCTTTTTCGCTGCCGTAAGCTATGATTTCCCCGGTTTTGGGGTGGACGACATCTTGGGCGAAAACGCGCCCTAGGAGTCTGTCTTTGAGGGGTATGAGCACTGTTGCTCCGTCTGTCATGGGCCGCACTCGAATTCCCCGCTGGGTGCTGCAGTCTACTTCCCGGACGATGACATCTTGGGATACGTCTACTAAGCGACGTGTGAGATAGCCTGAGTCTGCGGTTCGCAATGCTGTATCTACTAAGCCTTTGCGCGCTCCGTAGGAGGAAATAATGTATTCGGTGACGGTGAGTCCTTCGCGGAAGTTGGTTTTGATTGGCAAGTCGATGATTTCTCCTTGGGGGTCTGCCATCAATCCGCGCATTCCGACTAGCTGCCGCACTTGAGATATGTTCCCGCGCGCGCCGGAGAAGGCCATCATGTAGACGGAGTTTAGGGGGTCTGTGGCTCGGAAGTTTTTGACTACTTCGTCTTTGAGGTCTTCTGATGTGCTGTTCCAGGTGTCGATTACTTTTTGGAAGCGTTCGACTTCGGTGATTTCGCCTCTGGTGTATTTTTGTTCTGTGATGCGGATTTCTTCTTCGGCTGCATCTAGGAGCGATCTTTTTGACGGGGGCACTTGTAGGTCGTCTACGCTAATCGAAACTCCCGCTCGTGTCGCAAAGCGGAAACCCAAATCTTTGAGTTTATCTGCCATTTGGGCTGTACGCGCCGTTCCGTAGTGCATGAAAGACCAAGAGATTAATTTTTTGAGCTGACCTTTGTCAACAACTCGATTGCGAAAAACAATTTCCTTCTTTTCTGTCATTTTTCTGAGTAGTGGTAATTGGTAATTTTCGATTGGTAATTGGTAATTGGTAATTTGGGATTGGTAATTGGTAATTGATAATTGGTAATTGATAATAAGTAGAGCTGCACAAAAAAACAACAACTATCTTGTAGGGGCTGATTTAGCGTATAAGGACGAGTTCTAAGCGAGAAGATAAATGCACTCACCCGCTCTCCTGTAATGTTTATTTTCCCCTACCTACTTAATTGGTAAAATTGGTAATTAGTAATTTTTCCGGCTTCGACCGCTATTATTTATTAGCGATTATTTGTCAGTTATTACCCATTACCTGTTACCTCTTACCCATTAACTCTTACCCCTTACCCTCCCCAATTAATTTCTAATTGTTAATTACCGATTCTATCGTTTGGTGATAGATAATCCTGCCCGGAGTAGTGCGAATAAATTGATTGATCAACTTGCCCTCTGCGTCTTCCCGAACCCGACGGAACTTGTATTCTTTCGTCACTATACCGTCGGTAGAGCGTTCCACCTTCAGCGGTTCTCCCTCGGGTTCTGCGTTTTCTATGGGGCCTTGAAACCTCACCCACACATAAGAGTGCAAGTCAACGACTCCTTGTTCGTAAGCTACAACCGCGTCGGTGAGGTTGGAGAAATAGTGACCGGATCCTTTTTGAGCGTCAGGATTTTCGGCTGTCAAGTAATAGCAACCGAGCACCATATCTTGAGAAGGAGTAACGATCGGTCTTCCCGTTGCCGGCGACATAATGTTGTTAGAAGCCAGCATCAGCAAGCGCGCTTCCGCCTGAGATTCCAGAGACAAAGGCACGTGGACGGCCATTTGGTCGCCGTCAAAGTCAGCGTTAAAAGCCGGACAGACTAGCGGGTGAAGCTGAATGGCCCTCCCGTCCACCAAAATCGGCTCAAAGGCTTGAATCCCCAAACGGTGCAGCGTCGGCGCCCGGTTCAGCATCACCGGGTGTCCTTCAATCACCTCCTGAAGCACGTCCCAAACACTGGGATCGTTGCGCTGGATCAGTTTTTTGGCAGCTTTGATGTTGTTGACCAATCCTTGGCGGATCAGGCGGTGGATGACGAAAGGCTGGAAAAGTTCGATCGCCATTTCTCTCGGCAAACCGCACTGATGAATTTTCAGTTTCGGTCCCACCACAATCACCGAACGCCCGGAGTAATCAACCCGTTTCCCCAGCAAGTTTTGCCGGAAGCGGCCTTGTTTCCCTTCAATGATGTCGGACAGCGACTTCAGCGGGCGGTTGTTTGCGCCCACCACAGTCCGGCCCCGGCGACCGTTGTCAATCAGCGCATCCACAGCTTCTTGTAGCATCCGCTTTTCGTTGCGGATGATAATCTCCGGCGCCAGAATTTCTTGCAGTCTCGCCAAGCGGTTATTGCGGTTGATGACTCTCCGATAGAGGTCGTTGAGGTCACTGGTTGCAAAACGCCCGCCGTCTAACTGCACCATCGGCCGCAAGTCCGGGGGAATCACCGGAATCACATTGAGCACCATCCAATCGGGATGAGAACCCGTAGCGATGAAGTTGTCAATCACTCGCAAGCGTTTAATCAACTTCGCCCGTTTTTGACCTTTAGCATTAGCAATATCTTCCCGCAGCTTTTCCGCTTCAGTTTCTAGCGGAATGTTTTGCAGCAAAACTTGCAAAGCTTCAGCACCAATCCCTACTTCTACACCTGTGAGTGTGGAATCTTCGCTGTAAAGTTCGTCTTCTATTTCCAGCCAAGCATCTTCTGTGAGCAATTGCTTGTATTGCAGCTTCTCTGCATTACCTGCATTGAGGACAACGTAGGCATTAAAATAGACGATTTGTTCTACATCTCGCAGCGGCATATCTAACAGAATTGCCATGTAACTCGGGATACCTTTTAGATACCAAACGTGAGCTACTGGAGCTGCTAATTTAATAAATCCCATGCGATGGCGGCGGACGCGAGATTCAGTGACTTCAACACCGCATCTTTCGCAAACAATGCCTCTATGGCGAACTCGTTTGTACTTCCCACAATGACATTCCCAATCTTTTGCAGGCCCAAAAATGCGCTCGCAAAACAAGCCATCCATTTCAGGTTTTAATGTCCGGTAATTTATTGTTTCTGGTTTTGTCACCTCGCCGGTTATCTGACCGTTGGGTAAAGTTCTCTCTCCCCACTGTCGAATTCTTTCTGGTGAGGCTAATCCTATCTTGACGTAATCAAAGCGTTGTTCTACCTTAGCCATTTTGACTCCAATTGATGATTTACAGTCGATTATTTGTGGTAATTTATTTTTTGGGTGGGCTTGTTTTGCGGCTTAAATCAATTTTATTCTCCTCTATATGTGACATTCCTTTTGATATCAGAAATGACATTTCTGGATACCCCCAATTCCTGAGCAATTTTAGCAATGGATTCTCCGGCTTGAATTCGTTCTCTGATTTCAAGAGCTTGAGCAAAAGTAAATTTGCGATCGAGATGTCCACCCATGCGAGGAAGTGGAACCTGTTGAGCTGCTTCCTTCCAAGTGACGTGATATTTAATATCGTGTATGGTTTTGCGGCCGACACTGTATTCCTGTGCTACATCCTTCATCCTCTCTCCTGCTGCTAGCTTTTGTCGAATTTCTCGCACCTTTTCCCAATCTAATTTGGCATTGGAAAGAGGATGACTTTTTCCTTGAGTGCGTCCTTTCTTAGAAGCATCTAACAAATTTTGAGTGCGAGTACCAGCCCAAAGGTGTTCTGGATTGATGCAACTGGGATTATCGCAGGTATGACAAGCATCCATCGAAGCCGGAAGTTCGTATCCTAATTTCTCTGCTAAAACAGCACGAGTCACTGATTTTGATTTTCCATTTTTCAAGTACCTGCCATAACCTGGACCGTCTTTTGAACCTTGGAAAATGATGCAGCCGCTGTCTTGAATTTCTCCTAAAAAATAGGGTAAAA
Source organism: Microcoleus sp. AR_TQ3_B6 (assembly GCF_036702785.1). Taxonomy (NCBI): domain Bacteria; kingdom Bacillati; phylum Cyanobacteriota; class Cyanophyceae; order Oscillatoriales; family Microcoleaceae; genus Microcoleus; species Microcoleus sp. AR_TQ3_B6. The sequence continues at coordinate 105,905 of NZ_JAUBVJ010000013.1, forward strand.
CTGTAGTGAAGTTATCGGGAATATTTGTCTGAAGTATCTTAGTAATAGTTTCATGTTGTACTCCATACTCTTTTGCTAGGTGGTTCTTGATGGTTCCAGATAAATATTTAGTCTGAATTTCCCGCAGTTGTTCGATCGAGAGTTGGCCAATACCGGGAATACTTTTGCGTCTGGGAGTTTTGCGATCGCGCCCAATCATCTGCCCGGTATTCTCAGCAGCAGTACCTACTACCAGATGTGCCGGGTTGATGCAGCTTCGATTGTCGCAGGTATGGCAACCAAAATAACCGGAACCGAGGAACCCTGCTATTTTCGATTCGAGGACTAAACGGTGGACTAATACTGTTTTGCCATCGACCCACTTGCGCGCGTAACCGTTGCCAAACTTGCTCCCTTGCCAATTAATACAGCCAGTCGCCCGGTCAACTTCTCCTTGAATTCCTGGGACAACTGTTACAATATTCATGTTCAGCGTCTCTCCTGTTTAGAGCGTTGATTCGCCTCAACAGTGTTCGTACCACTGCTGAGGCATTTTAATTTGAGATTGTCGATTAAAGATTAAAGAATTGAATGCTGTCAAAAAATCTTTAATCTTTAATCTTTAATGCCTAATCCTCGTCGAGTTCGTCACGAGAAAGCGATTCGTAAGTAGGCCGGGAGGGCGATCGCTTGCCCCCAGCATCCGCCATCAAATCCACCTCAACGTGCTCGCTGCCCTCGTCGGACGTATTCACCTTGTGCACGGCAATATCCAAGCACAAAGACTGCAACTCCCGCATCAGCACCTTGAAAGATTCCGGCGTACCGGGGCGCGGAATGGCTTTGCCTTTAACAATGGCATTCAGCGCTTCATTCCGCCCCTGCATATCGTCTGACTTGACAGTCAGCAACTCTTGCAAGGTGTAAGCTGCGCCGAACGCTTCCAGAGCCCAGACTTCCATTTCTCCGAACCGCTGACCCCCCTGCTGCGCTTTGCCGCCCAAAGGCTGCTGCGTTACTAGGGAGTAAGGGCCTGTGCTGCGGGCGTGGATCTTATCGTCTACTAAGTGCACCAGCTTCAGCATATAGGCGATGCCGACTGTGATCGGGCGATCGAACGGTTCCCCGGTTCTGCCATCGTAGACAATGGTTTTGCCGGGGTGCTTTTCGTTAAACACCCAAGGCTTGCCGGTTTTTTCCCTGGCTTCCTGCAGCTTGCCGTGTACGGTTTCCCGGGACTTTTCAGCGCCGTGCATTTCATCAAAAGGCACCATCTTGAACCGCATGGACAGATTTTCGCCGGCCCATCCGAGCAAGCACTCAAAAATCTGACCTACGTTCATCCGCGACGGTACGCCTAAGGGATTGAGCACTATGTCTACGGGTGTTCCGTCGGGTAAGTAGGGCATATCCTCCATCGGCAGAATCCGGGAGACGATGCCTTTATTGCCGTGGCGACCGGCCATTTTGTCGCCTACTTGAATTTTGCGCTTTTGAGCTACGTAGACGCGGACGACCATGTTGGCGCCGGGGGGCAGTTCGTCGCCCTGTTCGCGGGTAAACACCCGCACGTCTACGACGCGGCCTTTTTCGCCGTTAGGGACGCGGAGGGAATTGTCGCGCACGTCGCGGGCTTTTTCGCCGAAGATTGCTCTGAGCAGTTTTTCTTCGGGCGGTTGGTCGGATTCGCCTTTGGGGGTGACTTTGCCGACTAGGATGTCGCTGGCTTCTACCCAGGCTCCTTTGCGGATGATGCCCTGTTCGTCTAGCTGGCGCAGGGCGTCTTCGCCGACGTTTGGTATTTCGCGGGTGATTTCTTCGGGCCCGAGTTTGGTTTGGCGGGCTTCGATTTCGTATTTTTCAATGTGGATGGATGTGTAGATATCTTCGTACACTAAACGCTCGCTGATGAGCATGGCGTCTTCGTAGTTGTAGCCTTCCCAGGGCATATAAGCTACGAGGATGTTGTGACCCAGGGCGAGTTCTGCTCCTTCGGTGGAGGAACCGTCGGCGAGCACTTGACCTGCTACGACGCGATCGCCTTCATAAATCAGCGGACGCTGGTTTAAACAAGTATCTTGGTTTGAGCGTTGATATTTTTGCAGTTCGTGTTCGATGCAGCCTGCGTATTTTTGCTTCCAAACCGAGGGCTGTTTGACTTTGAGTTCGTCGTATTCCCGAATCAGGAAATGTTCTTCGCTGGAGTTGGATTCGGCATCGCTGGCCAGGGGTTTGACAATTATCCGGGTGGCGTCGATGTATATCACTTCGCCGTTAATCCGGGAAACTACGACCATCCCGGAATCTCGCGCGGCCTGAGCTTCTAAGCCGGTGCCGACTAGGGGCCGTTCTGGTTTCAGTAGCGGCACTGCTTGCCGCTGCATATTTGAACCCATTAGAGCTCGGTTGGCGTCGTCGTGTTCGAGGAATGGAATCAGGGATGTGGCTACGGAGACGATTTGCACGGGGGAAATCGCCATGTAGTCCACCTGCATGGGTGTGGTGGTGGTAAATTCTTGGCGGTAGCGGACGGCTACGGTTTCGCCTAAGAGGTTGTTGTTTTCGTCGAGGCTGATGTCTCCGGGGGCGACGCGCAAGTCGTCTTCTTCATCGGCTGTCATGTATACGGGGGCTTTGTCGCGCAGCACTTGTCCTTTTTCTACTGGATAAAAAGGGGTTTCGATGAAGCCGTAGGGGTTGACGCGGGCGTGGGTTGCTAAGGAACCGATTAGACCTGCGTTGGGACCTTCTGGTGTTTCGATCGGGCAAATCCGGCCGTAGTGGGACGGGTGAATGTCTCGCACTGCAAACCCGGCGCGTTCGCGAGTCAGACCTCCTGGGCCTAGGGCGGAAAGCCGGCGCTTGTGCGTCAGTTCTGCTAGGGGGTTGGTTTGATCCATGAACTGGGATAGCTGGGAGGAACCGAAGAATTCCTTGATTGCTGCTACTAGGGGTTTGGGGTTGACTAGAGATGCGGGGCTGAGGGAGTCGGCGTCGGATACGGTCATTCTTTCGCGGATGATCCGTTCTAAGCGGTTGAGGCCGACGCGCACTTGGTTTTGCAGCAGTTCTCCGACGCTGCGGACGCGACGGTTGCCTAGGTGGTCGATGTCGTCGGTGGACCCGATGTCGAATTCGAGGTTTATTAGGTAGTCGATCGCTGTCAAGATGTCTTGCGATGTCAGCACTCGCATGGTGTCGGGGACTGTCAAGCGCAGTTTTTTGTTGAGTTTGTAGCGGCCGACTCTGCCTAAGTCGTAGCGTTTGGGGTCGAAGAAGCGGGAGTGCAGGAGCTGTTCGCCCCCGGCTACGGTGGGGGGTTCGCCTGGACGGAGTTTGCGGTAGAGCTCCATCAATGCTTCTTCTTCGCCGAATTGTCCTTCTTTTTCGATCGTTTTTTGGAAGTATTCTGGGTGCCGCAGGGAGTCGTAGATTTCGCCGTCTGTGAGTCCCAATGCTTTGAGCAGCACCTGGGCTGATAGTTTGCGGGTTTTGTCTATTCTGACCCAGACTAAATCGTTTTTGTCTGTTTCAAATTTCAACCAAGCGCCGCGGTTGGGGATGAGCGAGGCGTTGTAGGAACGGCGACCGTTTTTGTCGGTTTCCGATTTGTAGTAGACGCCTGGCGATCGCACGATTTGGTTGACGATCACCCGTTCGGCGCCGTTGATAATGAAAGTGCCGCGTTCGGTCATCAAGGGCAAATCGCCGATGAAGACTTCTTGTTCTTTAATTTCCCCTGTTTCTTTGTTAATCAGGCGGGTGGGTACGTACATTTGCACCGAGTAGGTGCTGTCCCTGCGCTTGGCTTCGTCCACGTCGTATTTTGGGCGCTTGAGTTTGAAGTCTTTGCCCATGAAGTGGAGTTCCAGCTTGCCCGTGTAGTCTGTAATCGGGGAGAAGCTGTCGAGTTCTTCGATCAGTCCGGCTTCTAGGAACCAGCGGAAACTTGCCCGCTGGATTTCGATCAGGTCGGGCAAGGTGAAGGCGAATTCTGTGTAATCTTTAGTGGTCATGGGTATCCTTTTTCCGCAGTGGCTCTAGCTTTTTACATGGCGCCAAGGCTTGGCTTTTTTACCTTGTTGCGTTTTTTTGATTGATTGTGTGAGAGAATTTATATGATGTTTTCGATCGCCTACCAACTGCTACAACGGTTAGTTTTGCGGGTTGCTCGCAGTATTTTTGTGTGGATTTTGGTTTCGATCGAGATGCTTTTCGCTCCGATCTCGTGGTGGGCCAGGGGAAATTCCCTACACTTTTGACTCCTAAAATTGACTTGACAGCTATTGCCAAATTGCTGAGGTTCCAAGTTTCTTCTGATGTGTAAGTTTGAGGTATTGCGTGAAGTTTTTGGCGATTCCGAAGGTTAGCGTACTCGCGTTGTGTTGGCCTCAAGCGGGCGACATCGCCGTCGCGGATACTAAGCCAACGCCCGATCGGTCGGTTCTTTTTATTATAGGACGCAAATCCGATCGCAGCAGGCAACGCCAAAAGAATCTCAAATAAAGGATGAATCCGGTTTTTCGGGCAGGATATAAATGTGATTGTCCCTCTCCCTTGCCGCTAAATCGACCTGTTTTCCTCGTTTCTCTGTTTTGAATAAGCTAAACTGAAAAGCCGAATAGCTGACAGGCATTTTCGGTTGTCTGCTGGGACAAAGTTAAGAGAGAAACTCCTCTCAATTTAGCAACTTGCTCGGCTACGTAGTAGACGTAGGCTGGTTCGTTGCGTTTTCCCCGCTGGGGTACGGGGGCGAGAAAAGGGCAATCTGTCTCGACTAGGATGCGATCGCTATTTACCATACAAGCTGATTCTTGTATTTGCAAGGCTTTTTTAAAGGTGACTGTTCCGCTAAAACTGATGTAGAAACCTAGGTCTAAAAACCACTGGGTTTCTTCGGGCGTGCCTCCCCAGCAGTGCATGACCCCGCGCACTGGCCCGCGTGTTTGCCAAAAGTTTCTCAGCATTTGGGCCATTGGGGCAGCGGCGTCCCGACAGTGGATAATGACTGGTTTGTCAAGTTGCTGGGCGATTTCAAGCTGTGCCTCAAACACTTTAAACTGGTGTTCTCGATCGTCAGCTTTATAAAAGTCCAGTCCGGTTTCGCCGATCGCCACTACCCTAGAGTCCGAATTCGCTAGTTCCCTAATCTGGCTCGCAGTCTCATCTTTCCACTTGTCGGCATCTAAGGGGTGGAGTCCCACCGCAAAGGAGACTTCTGCGAACTGATTGGCGATTGCTTGAATGCCAGCAAACTCTTCTGGCTCTACACAAGAATGAACCAGCCGAACTACACCAGCTTCGCGCCAGCGTTCTCGAATGGCTTCTAACTCAGATTTGTAGGTCTCAAAGTTGATATGAACGTGAGTGTCGATGAGCTGCATGGGGGAAGCAGATTAGAGGTGATACGGGAGAATCCCTGTGGGTCAGGTATGAGGGATCGAAAAAGCGAGATTAGGAGACTGGGAGACTGCGAGGAAGTGGGATTGTGGGAGAGGGGGGAGGGTGCGAGTGGGAAAAATCTTTCTTCTTCCTTTTTCCCTGAGTATCCCTCCGCTAAATCCCGTACACAATCCGGTTCCAAACTTCACGCTTGACTTCTTCCTTCAACATTTATCCCTTAAATCCGTCCTATCCCGTACACAATCCGTTGCCTTTCTTCCTGCTGTCTTACTGTCTTAAGATGCTACCGATGATACTTCGTGTGGCTTGAGAGTTCTTGCCAAACGGGACTTTTTGCGAGCGCCGTTGTTGCGGTGGAGTACACCTTTTTTGACAGCTTTGTCGATTTTGCTGTAGGCTTCAGACATTCGCTGTTGGACTTCTTGCATTAATTCAGGGCTCGGAGCGGCAGCGTATTTGTCAACCGCCGCAAAATACTTCTTCATCAAAGTTTTGACCGCTGACTTGTAAGATTTGTTGTACAAGCGGTTACGTTCGGCGATTTTGACTCGTTTGACGGCGGACTTAATATTTGCCATAGTTCAGTTGCTGGAAGTAGGTATTCATTGATACACCCTAGTCTCAAGACAGTCTCAAGACACGGGGATTTGGAAGGACAACCTTTTCGGGAGCGATCCGCAAAAAGCTTGATTTTAAAAGGCTGAGTCAGACAGCCACCCTCCACTCGCTCAGTTCAATCTGAGTCTGTGGCTATTTTTTGGCGATCGCCCGCGCAATAATTTTTTATTGACTTATTTAACGGCCCATTTTTTGCCCCTGACGATACCCAAAGGTATGACACGGATGTTACGGAGGCCTTTTGCGTGGTTTCCACCGTCACCAGTTAAAGTCACGGTTTCTGGCGCCCAATTTTCCAGTATACAATAATTTGGCGTTTTTTTATAAAAAAATGATCGGGTGTTGGAAAAACTAATATAGCATCTATTCTGCAAAGAATGTGATTCCCTGAAAAATCCAAGTTAAGCTATAACAAAGAGTACGGGTTATTGGGGCTTCGGCAAGAAGCACTTACCGCAGGTAGAAGGCAGAAGGCAGAAGGTAGAAGGTAGAAGGTAGCCGGAGTAGAAGGTAGAAGGTAGAAGGCAGAATCAACATTCTCCCGCTTGCACACTCTCCCCCTCACACACACTCGGGCTCGGACACTCTCCCCGTCTGATATCGAACCCTCTCCCGCAGCACCCGGCTCTCTGGCGCACAATTCCTCAGAAAGGTTGTGACTTGTCCTCGGTGTTGCAAAATCCTCGACAGAGATTTAAACGCTGCACTGAAGCCTTTGAAAATGCCGCGAGTCTCGCGGTTTAAGCTTGTGGACTGGTGGTGGCCTACTTCAGCAGGAGACAGCCACAAAAATCCCCAATTGTCAAGCAAATGTTAGTGAATTATAGACGGCATTCCTAATCTCCATGCTGCGAATCATTACTCAGTGGGTTGAGGCACAAGCTGAACTGCGACGAATCTGCGATCGCACCCATGACGAACTTGTCGTTCACAAAGAAGCCACCGTCCGGGAGGTGCTGCAAGCTGTAAGGCGCAGAGGCGATCAGGCTGTGCTGCACTACACTGCTGAATTTGACCGCATGACCCTAAATGTGGAAGAATTACGGGTCAGCGGCGCCGAATTGGATGCTGCTTACCAGCAGGTGTCGAAAGAATTATTAAATGCAATCCGCACAGCTTGCAAACAGGTAGAGGCGTTTCACCGACAGCGCGTCCCGAAGTCTTGGGTGCAGTTTGGTGATGACGAGATTGTTTTGGGCAAACGCTACACCCCGGTCGATCGAGCGGGAATTTACATTCCTGGCGGTCAGGCGTCCTATCCAAGCTCGGTGATCATGAATGCGGTGCCAGCCAAGGTCGCCAAGGTTCCGAGACTGGTGATGTGTACTCCCCCCGGACAGGAGAAGAAAATGAATCCTGCAGTGCTCGTAGCGGCTCAGGAAGCGGGAGTTGATGAGATTTATCGGGTAGGCGGGGCGCAGGCGATCGCAGCTTTGGCCTACGGTACGGAAACTATTCCGAAGGTGGATTTAATTACTGGGCCGGGGAATATTTACGTCACCCTGGCTAAAAAACTGGTTTACGGGACTGTGGGGATCGATTCTCTGGCTGGCCCGTCCGAGGTACTGATCGTAGCAGACGGTTCGGCGAATCCTGTACACGTAGCTGCGGATATGTTGGCTCAAGCTGAACATGATTCGATGGCGTCGGCAATTTTGCTGACGGCGGATTCGGTGCTGGCGAGGAAAGTGGTGGCCGAGGTAGACAGACAGTTGGCAAATCACCCGCGCCGAACTTTAACAGAAAAGGCGATCGCCAACTATGGTTTAGTTGTAGTAGTTGATTCGCTCAAAGCGGCGGCGGAACTCTCTAACGAGTTTGCCCCGGAACACTTGGAATTGCAAGTTGCAGATCCCTGGGCTTTGCTCGACCAAATTCGCCACGCTGGGGCGATTTTCTTGGGCTGCTCGACGCCGGAAGCTGTGGGCGATTATTTGGCTGGCCCGAATCACACTTTGCCGACTTCTGGGGCTGCTCGCTATGCGTCGCCCCTGGGTGTCGAGACTTTTATGAAGCATTCGAGTTTGATTCAATATTCGCCTGCTGCACTTAAAAAGGTGGGTAGGGCGATAAATGTGTTAGCCGAAGCTGAAGGGCTTCCTTCTCATGCTGATTCGGTGCGACTGCGGACTGAAAATGAGGGAAAGAGTGAGTTTTAGATGGTAGATTTGAGATTGGCGATCGATATTTAAGTAGATGAGCGACAAAATACATAATTAGTCAAAAGCCAGTGAAACGCAGTAAAACGAAGCAATTCGCTGGCGATTATCCTAGCTTTACATTCTGTGACAAGCGGCCGAGTTTATTTCCACGTACATACTGACGCACTCCGGGCTTCACAAACCCGGTTTCTTCAAGTATCTTGCTGAAATGATGCAATTATGTTAGGAAACCGGGTTTCTACCTAGGTAATGATGATGTTGGTGGAAAGCGCGAAATTGTTGAAAGTAGGCGACAATCAACGAGAAATTTAAAGTCTAGTATCTGAGATTTAAACGTGCATGGTATTAAATACAGTTTTGGTAGCGATCGACAATTCAGAGTTAGCGAATCAGGTATTGCAAGTTGTAGGACAATTTCAGCTAGAACCGACGGCAAAGGTGATTCTAGTTCATGTTGTCAGTTATGGTACGTCGGATTTTGACGCGGTTGTCGATCGACCTCACCCTCAGGGAGATGAGATTGCTTACCGAGAAGTGGAGAAGTTACTGCAATCTTATCAGGAAAAGTTGCCTTGCCAGAGCGAGTTAGAAATTGTTTCCGGACAGCCAGCAGAGGAAATTTTGCGTTTGGCTAATATTTATAAAGCCGATTTAATTGCGATCGGCTGTCGCGGTTTGACTGGTTTAAAGCGGATTTTGGAGGGTTCGGTGAGTGCGGAGGTTGTCGCTGAAGCTCCTTGTTCGGTGTTGGTGGTGCGGGCTAGGTAGGTAGGGGGAATTGAACCGCAGAGGTTGACAGTGCGATCGGCTGATTGATATTTTACTAAATTTCTTTCTGGATCAAGCCTTCCATAGAATAATTATGAGCGTGACTCTTAACATCCCTACAATCAATGATGCTCTGAACGATTTTGACAATCTGTTTCAGCTTTTGGAGCAACTAAATGAGGATTGCTCAGAAGTAATTATTGACTTTTCTAAATGTTTTTTTCTCAGACAAAATGCCGTAGCTTTTCTGGGAGGATTGATTCGTATCATTCAATCCCGCTCGATAAAATTAAACATTAATTGGGATAGTATTCATAATAACATAAAAATCAATCTTGAACAAAACGGATTCATGTATGCTTTTTGTGAGAATAAAGAATCTTGGCAGGGTAATTCTATCCCTTATCGAGAAGATAAAAAACAAGATAAAGATGGCTTGGTTGACTACCTAGCAGAAAAATGGCTAGGACGAGACTGGGTTGATATAAGTCAAAAATTGCAAAACGTCATCGTAGGAACCGTTTGGGAGATATACGCTAACGCCTTTGAGCATGGGCAAACAGAAATCGGAGTCTTTAGCTGTGGACAGCACTACCCTAAAAAAAAGGAACTTAAACTCACTGTGGTTGACTTCGGTGTTGGGATTCCCAAAAATGTCCGCCTATTCCAAAATCTCCCTGATTTACCAGCACACAAAGCCCTAAAATGGGCATTTGAAGCCGGAAATACCACCAGACGCGGTAATGTAACTGGGGGCGTTGGACCTGACTATCTGAAAAGATTTGTAAAGATGAATGGAGGAAAGTTGGAGTTTTTCAGTCACAATGGGTATGTCCTGATTAACAAAGATGAGGAAACTTACCAAAATCGCCCAACCTTTTTCGGAGGGACACTGGTTAACATTACTCTCCAATGTGATGAAGCCATTTATGTGCTGGCTTCTGACACCGACGGCGACGCCCCACTTTTCTGAGGGAACTTCTGAAATATGAAATCTTACAAGATTGGCACTTTGATTGGGAAAACTTGCATGACACCCGATGACGGTATGAAGGTGTATGAGTTGACATACCCCGAACTACGGGCAGAGCACGCTGTGGAGCTTGACTTTGCTGGTGTAGAGATTTTTGCATCTCCGTTCTTCAATTTTGCCATTGGACAGCTACTTAGGGATATCTCCCCAGACACTTTAAACCGTCTGCTGAAATTTTCTCATCTTAATAGTGTAGGCAATCAAATACTCAAACAGGTGATTAAGAACTCAAAACGCTACTACGCAGCAGATGATGCAACCCGCAATGCAATTAATGAAATTGTCAGCCAACAGGTGGGAAATGTATAATGGCAGTCCAATATGCAGTCAAGGCTGAGGTAGTTAATATCCAGTTTGACACACCTCAAAAAGATGACATTTTTCTGGTAGATACTAATGTCTGGTACTGGCTGACTTACACTCAAGCCAGTACCTCGGCGAAGAGCTATCAAATAAAGGATTATCCTGCTTATTTAGGAAAAATTATTCCTGATCAAGAAAGGCTTTTATATTGTGGGCTTTCTTTGGCAGAGTTAGCACATACTATTGAACAAGCGGAACGAAAAATTTTTTCGACTACAATAACACCAAAAGACTATCGCCATAACGAGCCAACAGAGAGAGCTAACGTAGTAGCTGAAGTTATAACCGCTTGGGGTCAGGTAACATCTATGGCTGGACCGACTGATGTAACTATTGATGAAACTACGACTAAGGAATCTTTAACTAGATTTCAAACTCAACTTTTAGATGGCTACGATCTGCTAATTCTCGAAGCAATGGATAAAGCAGGGGTAGTTCAAGTAATTACTGATGATGGTGATTATGTGACTGTTCCTGGTATCAAAGTTTTTACTGCTAACCTCAATGTAATTACGGCAGCCAGAAATCAAGGTAAGCTGATTACTAGATAAGAAATAAGACCAAATGCTTCATAAGTAATCAACACGCGATCGCAGCAGATATACTGTCTCTATTAAGCTTGCCAATTCGTCAGTGGCAATTAAGGCTACATTTTTGCCGTCAGAGCGGGTGATGATGGCATCGCGATCGCTTATGACTTGTTCGCACAGTTCATCGAGATTGGTCTGAGCTTCAGTATAAGTTACTTGGGTTTATGTGAGTGACATGGTTTTTGGCTTCCCAATACTTTGGACTTTCTTCAAATTGACAAGACTTAGCTTTTATAGTCACAATCATCTTTAAGAGGCACTATTATAGCTTTCCCATAGGAAAAAAATGACTGCACAACCATTATCCCTCCCCCAAGCAAACTTAAAAATGGCTCTCTGGGCTGAAAATGCTGCAAAAGGTTCGATCGCACATCAACGTCTATCTCTGTTCCAAAGCACTTAAAAATTTAATAAATTCGATCGCCACCACCACCCCAAACGCTGCAATCGGTAGAGTAGATATCAACCAAATTGCTGCAATCCCTTACTGTGCAAATTCTCCTCGATGTGCTGCATATCCTTCATATCCTCACCGGCAATTATCCCGTAAATTTCCGTGTAGATTTTCCCGTATTTAACCTTCTCTAAAGCCGACAGGATTATCAAGTCCTTGCGATCGAGTTCTGATTTCAGCGTAACAAGAATCGATTCCAAAGTCCCATCCATTCGCCAGCTACTGGAATATTGAGCCACCTCCTTTCCCAGCCCCAGTAAGGTATGGCGCTGCACGCAAAGCGGAGTCGAACCATTAACTCGGAAATTGGCATCGATGGCATACAACTGTCCCTCTGAGTCTTCCAGCACGTCGAAGCCAATAACGCCGAAATAACCCTGTTGATGAGCATATTTACCAATAGCGGCAATCATCTCAAAAAACCTACTCATGTCGGTTTCGCGGTAGTGAATCAGTCCCCCTAAATAGCTGCCCTCAGGGGTGACAAGTTGGCTAGTAGTGCCGATGAGCGTGATATTTCCCGTTTTGCTGACATAGAACTGCACGCAAAAGTTCTGCACTTCATTCTTGACGAATTCCGAGACAATAATCGTATCCAGCAACTTAATCTCGAGATATTTCCTCACTTCCTGCAAGCAGTAATTCAGATCGCTGGCGCTTTTGATAATATAAGTGCCTTCTCCAGAAAGCCCGTGGGATGTTTTAATCAAGTAGGGGAATTGCTCTGGTAACTGAATGCTTTCGAGATTGACTTCGTGCAGATTGTAGGTTTGGTATTTCGGACATTGCACCCCTAATTCTGCTAGCGTTGCTTTGCTCAGCAAGTGGTAGTGGATGTCGGGATGGACGGCGTGTTTTTCGGGTTTGAGATTGTCGAAGGGAAATAGAGTCAGGAGTTTGTCAAAGCGATCGCTTCGGCTGAGATCTTCGAGATAAGTTGAGCAGTCTATCATCTCCATACTGCTGTAGCTGAAGCCAAAATGCTCCCGCCAATAGTCAATCAGCGAGTGCGGCGGCTGATTAATCACAATCCCTGGGATGGCATCGCCTAACACAGCCAGATTTTTCCAAGGTTCCTTCTGGCCAATCTTGTCGAAAGAAGTTTTGGTGGCTTCACTGCTGCCGTCTTGAATAAAGTATTTTTCCCTGTTGGGGTAAGCAGCCCAACTGGCAGTTGCAGGGTAATTTAGGATGAACCCATAACGTGCATCTGTGATGTCTGGAGCAAATAAATCCGAAAGAGAATTACCCTGAAAGTAAGGAAAGTCGTATGTGGAGTTCATAGAAAAATCCAAGTCGAGTTTGAATTGAACTGTTTTCCCGGCCACTAAGTAGCTGGACATAATTAAAAGTAGGGTGGGCAAGGCCCGCCCTACAAATTGAAAAAATGTTTATTGATGTCCAGCTACTTAATACCTAGGAAACAAGATATTAGTAGCGGAATTTTAACTCTCTCCAACTAAAGAGAATGCAACCTCAATAATTTCAATGATGGACGAGTTGTTTTTTCTTAGTGAACACAGCCACCTTGTCCATTTCTTCGGTTCTATAAGCACAAGCCATGTCCGTTGAGTTATGCGCCCAGCCAACCCGCCCTTGAGGGTCTATGAGGATGCACCCAGCTTCTCCTGCCACCTTAGATGCCAGAGTCTCAATTGCCATCTTCGCTGCATCGTTTGGGTGCTTGCCGGAGGCTAGAAAGTCGATCGCAACCTTAGCCAAAACTACTGGCATAATCGACTCACCATCGCCTGTGGTCGAGCAACCGCCGTATTGACTGTCAGCAAACAAGCCTGAGCCGATAATGGCGCTGTCGCCGACGCGACCGGCGGGCTTATTCATAGTGCCGCCTGTTGAGGTACCGGCAACTAAGGTGCCGCTGCTGTCCAAAGCTACACAACCAACGGTATTGGGGCGGTCAATAACTTCTTTTTCCTCCTCCCACTCTTCCTGTTGCTCATCCGCGATTAAGTCTTCTTTTGTACACATCTCGGCTCCACTTTCTGCAGCAAAATGTTCTGCGTGATCGGCTACTAAAAACATGGGTTTTTTATCCATAATCTTTCGCGCCACTGAGATGGGATGGCGCACGCCTTGAACATTTGCGAGGGCTCCCCAAGCTAAGGAACCGCCTTCCATCATCGCTGCGTCTAGCTCTACCTCTCCCTGGTTGTTGAGAACCGATCCAAAGCCTGCGTTAAATGTCTGGTCAGCTTCCAGAACCCGGATAGCTGCCTCAACAGCTTCTGCTGCGGAACCCCCCCTTGCGAGCACTGCCCAACCAGCTTCTGCTGCTGCGGTACAGCCTGCATTGTTGGCTGCAACCTTGTCTTCGGTGATGGTTTTTGCTCCACCGTGAACAATAATACTCAGTACCATAAATTTCCTTTTTTTATCTTAAGCTCTACTTAAAAATTCCTTATATCAATCAATTTATTATAAGCAATTTTTAAGTATTTTCTTTTTTGTTACTTACATAGCCTAGCTGTGTTTAACTTAGGATTCGTCTATCTTCAGATATAATTATTTTTGTCTATATTTGTATTCCTACCGACGTTGCTATTTACGAATTATTAATATATATGTTGCCAAAGTTAGGTCAATAGTTTGGGCAAATTTAGCTTCGAGTTAGTTAAGAAAATTGAAAGAGTTAGGGAGTAAAGATGAGGTAAAACTTAAGGCGATGCACTACACCTAAACAGGCAAAATCGGTAAAGGTGAAGAATGAGACTTTGAGAGAAAATAAGTGCGATCGCCCTTCACATCACTCTGAGGCTTACTGCTTACCCGCCAAAAACTCCCGCAGCCGCAACAAACTAGCCGTTTGCCCCAAAGAAAGCGCTAGCAGCGACACTCCCTCCAACCGAGACTGCAGCCAACCGTCGCCCCCATACCACTCGTGAAATCCGTCAATTCCCTGACTCAACAACAGCCGCAGACAATTGTGCTCAGCAATATAGCGGTGGGCGATTCCCCTGTACACGGTCAATCGATTTTAGATTTTAGATTTTAGATTTTAGATTGACCCCACGGATAAATGCTCTTTCTTGAGGATTTTCGAAAATCGATTTGGGATTGATTCCACGGATAAATCCGGGGGGCTTGTACCACCTTTGAAATTCGCTTGTCAGAAAAATGAAAACGATCTCCCCCTGCAACAATGTAGCGATCGAGTTTGGGACTGTTGCAATTAATCTAAATTGTGTGGCCTGTCTTGGAGTTTTGTGGGAGTCGCTAATCCAGACTGACAGCGTTCCCAATAAATTTTAGCAGCCCGATCGCCCTGATTGTGACGCCAACACTCGGAAAACAGCCGCGCTGCTTCCGCTACATTCCCTTCCCAGTAAATTGCCCTAGCTTCTGCAAACAATTCCAGCGTAGCTAACTTGCCCGCTTTGATTTCTGGCCCATCAGCATCAAACACCTCATAAACTGTTACTAATTCTGATTTTCCCTTGACTTTTACCGTATCGAGGGTGCGGATTGCGTACTCGGATGGATTTTTTAGGCGCGAGTAAGTTTCCTGGGTGATTAACAGCGACACCCCATAATTTTTTGTCAAACTTTCCACCCGAGAAGCTAAATTCACCGCATCGCTGATTACCGTCCCGTCCATGCGATTTTGACCGCCCACCGTTCCCAGCATCAAAGTTCCAGTATTGATGCCAATCCCAATCTGAATCGGCGCACAGCCAAAATTAGCGCGATTTTGATTGTATTCAACCAGGCCCTGCAGCATAGCAATTCCGGCTTTCACCGCATTATCCGCCTCGCCGCTAAACAGCGCCATAATCGCATCGCCAATATATTTATCAATAAATCCGTTATTTTCATTAATGACGGGTTCCATGCGAGAAAGATAGGAATTGATAAATCTGAAATTCTCCTCCGGCGTCATGCTTTCCGAGAGCGTGGTGAAGTCGCGAATGTCGGAAAACAACACCGACATTTCCAACTGCACCTGATCGCCCAATTGCACATCAATAATGCTTGATTTCTCTAAAAACTGGAGGAACTGATTGGGGACGAAGCGCTCATAAGCTTTGTTGAGTTGGAACAATTCATTGGTAAATCTGATTCGCTCTGTTTCGGCTTTTTTTCGCTCCGTAATATCTTGAAAGGCTACAATGGCATAAGCAATGTGACCCTTTTCATCATAGATGGGAGTACCCCAACCCTCGATCGGGATAATCTTATCACCCTGGTGGATTTCTATATCGTCAGCGGTTGTACTTTCGCCGTTCAACGCCCGAACAATTGGCAAATCAGCAGCGGGATATTCCTCATCCGTACCCGCTTTATAGTTTTGATAAACTTCTGCTATTTGCTCCGATCTAGCATCCGCTATGACTCCTTTACCAAGTAAATCCTGTCCCACGCGATTTGTATAATAAGGTTTTCCGGAAGCATCCACGATTCCTATACCAACTGGTATCGCTTCTAAGAATTGAGCCAGTTTTCTTTCATTCTCGCGTACTTCTGTATAAAGCTTAGAATTTTGAATCGAGATTGCCGCCTGTCCAGATAACACTTTTAATAGTTCTACTCTTTCTGGCGTAAAAGCTCCGGCGGTCAAATTGTTTTCTAGATAAACAATACTGACGATTTGAGATTGGTTGATCAGCGGCACGCATAAAATTGATTTAGTATGATGCTTTTGGATGTAGGGGTCGTTGGTAAATTTTCCCGATCGCACAGCATCATCTAGTACCACGCTTTCTTGAGTGCGGGCCACATAATTGACAATTGCACAGGAAAGTTCCTGGCAATTTTCAACCTCGATTGACTGCAACACGGTAATGGGATTGTCATCTATTTTCCCTTCAGCTTCAATTAACAGTTTTCCCTGAATTGATAAAATTAGATATCCTCTTTGCGCCCCGGCACTTTCCATCAGAATTTTCATCAAGCTCGACATGAGCTTATCTAGCATTATTTCACCGGAAATCGCGCTCGTTGCTTTCATTACTGTGGTGATATCTAAGTGAGAACCAGAACCCGTGGTCGTCACTGATGCCTTATTTTTAGTTGTTTTTATTCCCGGTTGGATTGGTGCCAATAACTGCGGATATTGTGTTTCTAAATCCGTTACCTTAGCAGTGGCTCCCCATTGAACATAACAATAATATGCCTCAATCATGTAGGTTTGAGCAAGTTTTTCTTTACCCCATTCCCAGTAGAATTTTGCTGCTAGTTCGTTAGCTAGTGCTTCTTCGTTGAGGAATTTATTTTCTTTGGCTCCAGAAACGGCGCGATCGTACATTTCAATAGCCTCGGCTTTATTGCCCAAAACTCGATGTTTTTCGGCCTCAACTAAATACCATTTATGTAGATAATTCATGGGAGCATTTTGCGCCCATTGGTGCAGAGTCGCTTGATGGGTTTCCACAGAGGCGAGAAGATCGGCTTGCTCGGTTTCTGGCTGTGTAGGGAAAAGTGCCAACTTCGTCAGAGCGGCATAGAAATGGAAAATGGGAACCAAAACTAATCCCGATACTGCGATTAAATACTGTTGGCCTTGGGCAATGTAGTCTAGGGCCGCCGTGTAATTTCCATAGCAGTAGGCAAGCAACAGTTTGTAGATGTAGGCAATAGCGATCTTACTGAGGTCATTGTTCTGATTATGCTTAGGAATCATCACTGTTTCATCATAGGCTCTTCCGATTAAACAATCGGGCCGAATACTGGTGTCCCTCAAGTTTTGCAGCGTCTGCCGTGTCACATCCAACAAACCCTGGGGAGAATATTGCTTTACCTGCGCCAAGGCAGCCCTGTAACTTATTATTTCGGTTTCCCAAGTGTCTAGTTCTACCCCACCGAAGAAATGAGCATAAAAGTAATTGCTTATGCTATAGCCAGCGTATAAAAAATCGCCAGTTTCCATGCCAGCCGTATAGCCATCTTTCAGCGTCGGTATTGTTGCCCTTAGAGATTCTTGGTGATGCTGAATAAAACCCCCAAACAGAACCACAATTACAGACTTGAATTCCGGCGTATTGAACCGATCCAGCAATGAGAGTGCCAATTGCCCAAAGGCATAGCCTGTTTCTACCTCTCCCAAAAAACCACACAATGCCATCCCATGAATTGCATACCCCACGCTTGATGCGGGTGCATTCCCAAATTGGAGGGATAAACTCACCATCGTGCAGCTAACTAGGGGCGTTAAACTCGGCATTCCTTGAAAAATGGGTGCAAACATTCCTAACAGTTGCATAGCTGCCTGAGTCTGTGGATTTGTCATCACGGGCAGATCGACGAGTTCTTCAATCCTTCTACCGCTTAGTTGACTCTTCAGGGCTTGTAGCCCTTTAGCAATCAAGGCTTCCTCAGGTGCTGTGGGTAGTTCAACTCCCAATTGCAAGAGTGCATCTCTTGTTACTGCGATCGCCTCCAACATCTTGCCCTGGGTTGTCTGGGCGGCAATTGAAATTTCGTAAATTTTAATTTTGTCTAAAATCGTCTGAGCATTCTGCAATACCTGTGCTGCCATCTGTTCCATACCCTCAAGGTCCGCATTCAAATAGGCAGCTTCGGTAGCAGCAATATAGAGATTCAGGGTCAACTCATACTGACTTTGCCAGCAGTTGGCCCTCAGTAGCTCAATCCCTGTTTGCAGATAGACCATTGCGGCTGCGTAGGCGGTAGAACTTCTTGCCTTACCTCCCGCTGCTAAGTTGAGTTGGGCTAAGGTTTCTCGTTCGCTTAATTGATTGATTAACTCAATTCCTTGATTTAAATGCCCCACAAGATCGAACAGTTTTTCCTCTCTTTCTAGTTCCGAGTAATTTTGGAGAAGTAACTGTCCGATTTTGAGATGAGTGGCTTGTTTTTGGTTTTCGGGTATTAGGGAATAAGCTGCTTGCTGGACGCGATCGTGCAGGAAGCGATAAGTTGGATTAGCAACAGACTCAATATGGGAGCGATCATCTGTTGGAATGAAACATTTATAGCCTTCTGTAATCGGTAAAATGAGTTCTTCTTGTAAGGCTCTCCAAAGTGCTGATGCGGTTTGTTCGGGTAGTTCTTCGTTAACTATTGCCAAGGTATCTAAATCAAACTGCGCCCCTATGCAGGCGGCAAGTTTCAGAACCTCCTGAGTTTCTTTTGGCAACTTTTGCAATTGCACCGCCATAAACTCCACCACATCCGAGGCGTGAGTAAGTCGAGCTTGAGCAATATCGCACTTCCAATGCCCTACATCCGAGTCAAAGATAATTTGACTATCTTCATAAAGCGACTTGAGGAATTGAGTAGAGAAAAAGGGATTACCTTTGGTTTTTTGATAAACCAATTCTGTCAAAGGTTTAGAATAGGATAAATCGCAAAGCAGCGTATCTGCTACCAACTGATTGATATCTGCTAAACTCAACGGTTGCAGGGTAATAGTATTCACCACTGCCCCAG